>NZ_JAJFZH010000024.1:0-53108 GCF_020733145.1 Chryseobacterium sp. X308 | reverse complement strand
GCAGCGTCAGATGGGTATAAGGGACAGGTATAAAAGTATGTACCAGTTATTATCAGTAATTATTATCGTCATTATTATTCCCTTACGGCTGTGAGAAGGAAGGTGTATGACTGTACATATATTGAGCCCTCTCACAGCGTGAGAGGGCTTTTTTTATTTCCATTTGTTAATTTTTTAAACTTCTATAATATGTATTACAACGACGACACGACCATCTACTTTGACGGAAAATTTATGAAAGCGAAAGATGCGGGAACTGATCTTTACAGCCAATCACTTCACTATGGTTACTCTGTTTTTGAAGGCATTAAATCCTACAGCACAGACCACGGAACCCGGATTTTCAAAGCAAAAGAGCATTATGAAAGACTAAAAAGATCAGCTGAATTAATGCATATTCCCTTCGGTTATTCCGTAAACCAACTTACAGAACTTACCTATGAACTTCTGGATCGTAATGGATTTACAGATGCTTATATCCGTCCGTTGGTTACGTGTTCGCCCAATATGTCACTTTCAAAAGGACAAAAATCTTATCTGTCTCTTCTTGCATGGGAATGGAACAACGGCTATCTGGCGGATAAAATGAAAATTATGACTTCCCCTTTTCAACGCCCTAATCCTAAGGCATTCAAGGTGGAAGCCAAAGTAGGAGGGCATTATGTAAACTCAATATTGGCCTGCCAGGATGCGAAAGACAAAGGCTATGATGAAGCGCTGGTTCTGGATGAAAACGGAAATGTTGCGGAGAGTTCAGGTGCCAATGTGTTCTACGAAAAAGACGGAGTTTTATATACTCCGGCCAAAGGAAGTATTCTTCCGGGTATTACAAGGCAAACCGTTATGGAAATTTGTAACGAGCTAGCTATTCCGGTAAAGGAAACTTTTTTCAAACCTGAAGAAATGAGAGGTGCAGATGCAGGCTTTTTCTGTGGTACGGCAGCAGAAATTGTTGCCCTGGATTCACTTGATGATGTTCCATTTTCCAAAAATTGGGAAAATACGGCGAGCAGGAGAGTACAACAGGCATATTTGAAATTGGTAAGAGTTCTGTCATTGTAAATTTTAAGAAGTTAAATATTTGATTATCAAATAAATAAATTCATTTTTTAAACAATTGAATATTGTAGTTTTTGGAAAAAACGAAAATGAAAAGAATATTACAAAATGTAGTTTTGGATCAAAATTTAGTAAAAAACTCTATTTGAAGAAGAGAAAGGAATAGAAAATGTAGGAAAAGTATGTTAAATAAATATTCAAAAACATTCACGCAAAACAGTGAACAACCCGCAGCCAAAGCCATGTTGTACGGGATAGGATTTACAGAAGAAGACATGCACAAAGCTCAGGTCGGAATTGCCAGTATGGGCTATGACGGAAACACCTGCAATATGCATCTGAATGATCTTGCCCAGGTCGTAAAAAAAGGAACATGGAACCACGGATTAGCCGGATTGATTTTTAACACCATCGGAGTAAGTGACGGAATGAGCAATGGAACAGATGGAATGCGCTATTCTCTGGTAAGCCGTGATGTGATTGCCGACAGCATCGAAGCCATCTGTGGAGCGCAATACTACGACGGATTGATCGCATTGCCTGGTTGCGACAAAAATATGCCGGGAACTATCATTGCAATGGGAAGGCTGAACAGACCATCCATCATGGTATACGGAGGAACAATTGCTCCAGGCTGCTATAAAGGAGAACAGCTTAACATCGTTTCGGCTTTTGAAGCGTTGGGGAAAAAGATTGCAGGAGAAATTACCGAAGAAGATTTTGATGGAGTTGTAAAAAATTCCTGCCCAGGAGCCGGTGCATGTGGTGGAATGTATACAGCCAATACAATGGCTTCCGCGATAGAGGCTTTAGGAATGAGCCTTCCGTATTCTTCTTCCAACCCGGCTTTAAGCAAAGAAAAACAGGAAGAATGCCTTGAAGCAGGAAAATACCTGAAAGTATTACTGGAAAAGGACATCAAACCTTCGGATATCATGACCCGCAAAGCTTTTGAAAATGCGCTGCGCATGATTGTTATTCTTGGAGGAAGTACCAATGCCGTTCTGCATTTTATAGCTATGGCAAAAAGTGTGGGAGTACCGCTTACTCAGGATGATTTTCAGAAGATGAGTGATAAAACTCCGGTACTGGCAGATTTAAAACCAAGCGGAAAATACCTGATGCAGGATCTGTATGAACACGGAGGAATACCATCCGTCATGAAATACCTTTTGAATCAGGGATTATTACATGGTGACTGCTTAACGGTAACCGGAAAAACAGTAGCAGAGAATTTAGAAAATGTTCCCGATCTGGATTTTACTACTCAAAAGATCATTAAACCATTATCAGAACCTGTAAAAGAAACAGGGCACCTGAGAATATTATACGGAAATCTTGCTGAAAAAGGAAGTGTAGCCAAAATTACAGGAAAAGAAGGGGAGCGCTTCGTAGGAAAAGCCCGCGTATTTGATGGCGAAAAAAATCTGATCAGAGGAATTCAGGATGGAACCGTCCGGCATGGCGATGTGATTGTCATCCGTCATGAAGGTCCGAAAGGTGCTCCCGGAATGCCTGAAATGCTGAAACCCACGAGCGCGCTGATCGGGGCAGGCCTGGGAAGCAGTGTAGCCTTGATTACAGATGGAAGATTCAGCGGAGGAACTCATGGTTTTGTAGTAGGACACATCACTCCCGAAGCGCACGAAGGAGGTTTGATAGCCTTTGTAAACGATAATGACCTGATTGAAATTGATGCTGTCAACAATACTATACAGCTCAAAGTTTCAGAAGAAGAAATAGAAAGAAGGAAAAAAGGATGGCAAAAACCAGCTCTTAAAGTACAGAAAGGATTGCTTTATAAATATGCTTTAACAGTATCATCAGCGGCAGAAGGCTGTGTAACAGACGAAATCACTCAATAAAAAATATGGAAAACCCGAATTTATCAACAGAAATACAACTGAGCGGAAGCCGGATCATTCTTGAAGCCTTTCTTCAGGAAGGAGTGAAAACCGTTTTCGGATATCCGGGAGGTGCTATTATCCCTATTTATGATGCCCTTTACGACTATAAAGAAAACCTGAAACATATCCTTGTACGTCACGAGCAGGCAGCAGTGCATGCGGCACAAGGTCTTGCAAGAGTCTCAGGAGAAGTTGGTGTTGTATTGGCTACCAGCGGCCCGGGAGCAACTAATCTCGTTACGGGACTGGCTGATGCTTTACTCGATAATACCCCCTTGGTATGTATTACGGGACAGGTTTTTGAACACCTTCTCGGAACTGATGCCTTTCAGGAAATAGACGTGATGAACATCACAAGCCCGGTTACCAAGTGGAATTATCAGGTGACGGATGCTCACGAGCTTCCCGAAGTATTGGCAAAAGCATTTTACATTGCAAAGTCAGGCCGTCCCGGGCCCGTAGTGATTGATGTGACTAAAAATGCTCAGCTGCAGTCTGTTGCTTATAAAGGCTATTCACCATGCCACACATTACGCAGCTATAAACCGGATCCCGATCCATGTATGGAAAATATCGGAAAAGCTGCAGAGTTGATTAATAATGCCGAAAAGCCATTTGTTATTGCAGGACAGGGGATTATGCTCGGAAAAGCTGAAAAGGAGTTCTTACAGTTTGCAGAAAAATCAGGAATTCCGGTAGCATGGACGGTTCTGGGAATGAGTGCTATTCCAACTCACCATCCACAAGCGGTAGGAATGGTAGGAATGCACGGAAACTATGGCCCGAATATATTAACCAACGAATGTGATGTTCTGATTGCTGTAGGAATGCGGTTCGATGACCGTGTGACCGGAAGATTGGATCAGTATGCGAAACAGGCAAAGATTGTTCATCTGGATATTGACAATGCGGAGATCAATAAAAATGTAAAAGCAGATGTTCCCGTTCTGGGAAACTGCAAACATACGCTTCCTCTTCTTACAGAAAAGATCGTAAAAAGAGAACATCATCACTGGCATAAAAGATTTAAAAAATGTCATGAAATTGAAAGCATCAATCTGATTCATACGGAACTTTACCCTGAAGAAGGTGAGATTACAATGGGAGAGGTTATCCGCCAGTTGAATGAGATAACAGCAGGTGAAGCAGTAATTGTAACAGATGTAGGACAGCACCAGATGGCGACATGCCGATACTCTCAGTTCAAACATTCCCGAACCAATGTCACAAGCGGTGGGCTGGGAACCATGGGATTCTGTCTTCCCGCTGCAATAGGAGCATCTTATGCAGAAACAAACCGTCCTGTTATTGCTGTGATGGGAGACGGGGGAGCTCAGATGAACATTCAGGAACTGGGAACCATAATGCAGTATCATCCGGAAGTGAAGATCTTAATTCTGAATAACTGCTATCTGGGAATGGTAAGACAGTGGCAGGAATTGTTTCACGAAGAAAGATATTCCTCTGTAGATATTCAGAGTCCTGATTTTGTTCAGGTGGCAAAAGGATATAATATTCCCGGAAAAAAAGTATCCGAGAGAAAAGACCTGAAAGCAGGACTCCAAGAAATGCTTAACCATGAAGGATCTTTCCTCCTTGAAGTAATGACAGGAAAAGAACACAATGTATTTCCGATGATCCCTCAGGGAAAAAGTGTTTCGGAAATTGTATTAAACAATAAATAAAATTTAAAAATAAAAAAGATGAAAACAGATCATAAAGAATATACCATTACAGCGTATACAGAAGATTATTTAGGATTGATCAGCCGCATCAATGCTATTTTTTCGAGAAGAAGAATCTCTATGGTGACCTTTAATGTTGGTCCTTCAGAAATGGAAAAAGTAAAAAAGTTTGTTATTGTTATCAGAGAAACAGAAGATTCTGTTCAGAAGATCAGCAGACAAATGGAAAAGCAGGTAGACGTTCTGGAAGTACATTATCACAGAAATCCATATCTGACCGCAGTAGAATATGCTAGTTAAGCGCAAAAAATTAAACATCAATAAATAAAATCAAAAAAAATGGCAAAATTGAATTTTGGAGGAGTAGAGGAGAACGTAGTAACTAGAGAAGAATTTCCGTTGGAAAAAGCTCAGGAAGCACTAAAAGATGAAGTTGTAGCAGTAATTGGATATGGAGTACAGGGGCCCGGGCAGGCTTTGAACCAGAAAGATAACGGAATTAATGTGATTGTAGGGCAGAGAAAAAACTCCAAATCTTGGGATAAAGCAATAGCAGACGGATTTGTACCGGGAGAAACATTATTTGAAATTGAAGAAGCATTGGAAAAAGGAACGATTATCTGCTATCTTCTGAGTGATGCTGCACAGATTGAATACTGGCCGAAAGTAAAACAGCATCTTACTCCAGGGAAAGCGTTGTATTTTTCTCATGGTTTCGGAATTACGTTCAGCGAGCGTACAGGAATCGTTCCTCCAGCTGATGTAGATGTATTTCTTGTAGCTCCGAAAGGCTCAGGAACATCCTTGAGGAGAATGTTTTTGCAGAACAGAGGTTTGAACAGCAGTTTTGCCGTATATCAGGATGCTACAGGAAAAGCCAGAGAAAGAGTGACAGCATTAGGTATTGCGATCGGAAGCGGATATCTTTTTGAAACCGATTTTAAAAAAGAAGTATACAGCGATCTTGCCGGAGAACGCGGAACGCTGATGGGAGCTGTACAGGGAATATTTGCCGCTCAGTATGATGTATTGAGAAAAAATGGACACAGCCCTTCTGAAGCCTTTAATGAAACCGTAGAAGAACTGACTCAGTCATTGATGCCTTTGGTAGCAGAAAACGGAATGGACTGGATGTATGCCAACTGCAGTACAACCGCTCAGAGAGGAGCTTTGGACTGGTGGAAACGTTTCAGAGATGCCACTTCACCTTTGTTTGAAGAGCTGTATGACAATGTAGCCAAAGGAAACGAAGCACAACGTTCGATTGACAGCAACAGCAAGCCGGATTACCGTGAAAAACTGGAAGCTGAACTTAGTGAGCTAAGAGAAAGCGAAATGTGGAAGGCCGGGAAAACAGTACGAAGCCTGAGACCAGAAAATAATTAATAAATAAACAGATGATGAAAGAGGAAGTAAGTTCCTCCGTTCTAGAGAATGTCTATAAAGCGGAGGAACGATTAAAAGATGTAGTGGTAAAAACACCTTTGGTTGTCAATAACAATCTGTCAGCTATTTATGAGTCGAATATTTATTTTAAAAGAGAAGATCTTCAAAGGGTAAGATCCTATAAAATAAGAGGTGCCTATAACAAGATGGCCACCATGTCTGAGGAAGAACTTTCAAAAGGTGTTGTGTGTGCCAGTGCCGGAAATCATGCGCAGGGAGTTGCATTTGCATGCCAGACCATGAAGGTGAAAGGAACGATTTTCATGCCTTTGCCAACTCCCGGGCAAAAGCTTGAACAGGTGAAAATGTTCGGTGGAGAATACATTGATGTTATTTTATTTGGAGACACATTCGATGAATCTAAAGATGCTGCGATGAGGTTTTGTAAAGACCATAACAGCGTATTTATCCATCCTTTTGATGATCCGGCGATTATTGAAGGACAGGCAACAACAGCACTGGAGATTCTGGAACAGACAGAAGGTGTGGTTGATTATCTTTTTGTACCGATCGGCGGCGGCGGACTGGCAGCAGGAATCTGCACAGTATTTCAGCATCTGTCTCCGCAAACAAAGATTATCGGGGTAGAGCCCTCCGCAGCAGCAAGCATGAAAAAAGCCCTTGAAAAGGGAAAACCTGTTCTTCTTGAAAAGATCAGCCGTTTTGTAGACGGAGCAGCCGTACAGCAAGTGGGAGATATTACATTTGAACGCTGTAAAGATATCCTGTACGATATGGCTACAGTGGATGAAGGACTTGTCTGTGAAACCATATTGTCTTTGTATAATAAAGATGCTATTGTTGTTGAACCGGCGGGAGCACTTTCAGTAGCAGTATTGGAAAAATACAGGGATGAAATAAAAGGTAAAAACGTAGTATGTATTATCAGCGGGAGCAATAATGACATTACCCGGATGGAAGAAATCAAGGAAAAAGCATTGCTTCATGCAGGATTAAAGCACTATTTCCTGGTCAGATTTCCACAGCGCCCCGGAGCATTGAAAACCTTTGTAATGGATGTACTGGGACCTGATGATGACATCACTTATTTTGAATACACTCAAAAAAATTCAAAAGAAAAAGGAATCGCGGTGGTAGGAATTGCTCTGAAACAAAACAAAGATTTCACTCCTTTGATCGATAAGATGAAACGATATGATTTCTTTGTCAACTATCTGAACAATGACCCTTCTCTGATGAATTTGCTTATTTAAAATCATATTCAATACTAAATTATTTCGTGCACAAATCAGATTCTAAAAACACAATGATGAAAAAGCTTCACAATCAGTGAAGCTTTTTTGTTTTTTTGACAGAATCAATGACATAAGAAATATAATTCTTTTTATAGATTATCTTTCAAGCGAAAAATTCGAAATTACTTTCGGACGTTCTGCTTCATTAGCAACTTTCCAGGATGTTCTGTACATCCATTCCGTCATTTTATACAGCTTTTTGTAATTGATATTTTCTGATTCATCCTGCGGGGTATGGTACTGATCATGCAGAACACTGGTAAAGAATACAGCAGGAATGCCAATTTTAGCATACGGAAGATGATCACTTCTGAAATAGAAATACTCAGCATGGCTTGGAGAATCCCAATCCTTCAGATATTTGAACTTTGTGCTTTCGTTATTGGCATCTTCAGCCATTTTAACAAGCTCTTCAGAATTTTTGTGTGGAGCATTTCCTCCTAATAAAGCGGCTTCATTATTGTCATTTCTCCCGATCATGTCACCATTCAGTACGGCTACAATTTTCTCTTTCGGAACAACAGGATGGGCTGCATGCCATCTTGAACCCAGTAATCCTCTTTCTTCAGCGCCATGGAAAACAAAAAGGATGCTTCTTTTTCCCGGCTGTTTTTTGTAAGCTCTGGCCATTGCAAGCATCGCCACACAGGTGCTTGCATTATCATCAGCACCGTTATAGATGGTATCGTTCTTTACAGGATGTCTGATTCCGTCATGATCCTGATGCCCGCTTAGTAAAACATATTCATTCTTAAGAACAGGATCTGTACCATCAATTTTTCCGATAATATTTACTGAAGGGTATTTGTAGGTTTCAGTGATCAGGTTTAAAGATGCTTTCGGATTGTTTTTTACCCAGTTGGCATTTTCTCTTTTGATCCACAAAACAGGAATATTATTGGTGATTTTTTCTCTTAATCCTTCCACTCCGTAGCTTCCTCTTGTCATTTGAGGCAGTACTTCTACCCAGCTTTGCTCGGAAATATCATCGGTGATGAAAATAATGGCTTTTGCTCCCAGTTCAGCGGCTTTATTGTAATATTTATTTCTTACAAATCCGGGGTATCTCCTTACAAAAAGAGTCATATCCTTAGAAATATTTTTGTCGGATGCATTTACCGCAAGAACCTTCCCTTTGATATTCAATTGGGCAAGCTCTTCCGGTTCTGTATTTCCGGCATATACAATTTCAGCATCTACAGAAGCATTTACAGGTTCTGCAACCAGAAAATCCTTCCATAATTTTAAACTGTTGTCTCCAATTTTCAGGGTGCTTTGCGGGATCACCTGATGTCTGTACATGTCAAAGAACTGAAAAAAAGTTCCGTTATCTCCGGCAGGTTTCATTCCGGCTTCTTTAGCTTTGTCAGCCAGCCACATAGAGACTTTCAATTCATCCAGAGTTCCTGCTTCACGGCCCCAGAACTGGTCTGCAGCAAGCTGATACATATCGGTGCGGAGATCAGATTCTTTGATAGCAGAAACTAAAGGTTTTTTATAATTCTGAGCATTTCCGAGGGTAAACAGGAAAAGGCTTAACAGAGAAAAAATATAATTTTTATTCATAACATTGCTTAATTAAATTCAGCTAGTTTCTCTGAAAACTGTTTTGAAAATTCTTTTCTGTCTTCTTCCAGTTTTTCCTGTGTAGAAGGTAGAATATAATTAAAAAGGATCTTGTCTTCATGGTCTAAAAAGATAATTTCCTTTTCATTTCCATCGATCATCTGTGAGAAAATTTCCCACATCGGAGTGTCTTTTAATTTTAATAATTCAAAAAACTGTTCTGCTTTGATTTCGATTTTCTGCATGTTCTTTTTTATATATTGTCGTTGAATACCTCTGAATTCTGATTCAAAAATAAAGATTTAGTATTTTCCGGACGATTAAAACTCGAGAAATTTCAGCTTAAACTGAATGGCGAAGTTTTCTTTGAAATGAGGCGTTGCATAATAACCCACTCTGTAGAATACCCCAAGATTAAAATAGCTGGAAAGGAAATTGTTCCATTCCACACCGACTTCCTGATACAGGTGATCCAGTTTTCTGAATTTAAACTGGTGGTATTCCGGATGTTTCATATCACCGATGGTTCCTCTTAAGACAAAATCAAAGCTGGAAACATTGTGTCCGAAACTTTTCAGATACCATGGAAGTTTATGCGTAAAGTAATACGCTATGAACCTGTCATTATAGTATTTTCCGCCTTCCAGTGTGGCAAACCCAAGGTAAGATGTAAGGTTAAAATTGAAGTCTTTACCAGGAGAGGCCAGTCCGTTCATCGTAAAGTTTTTCCAGATAGGCGCCCCACCAAGAACAAGACCTCCATATAATCGGAACCCTGTAGTCCCGATCGGTGTTTTGAAATTATGAACAAACAAAGCATCAAAACGGGAATAATTAAAATCCCCCTGCAGTATTTTGTAACTCTGCTCATAATTAAAATACAGTTCAGGATATTTCTGATCAATCAGAGATTTTCCCTGAGGGGTCATAATATTGGTAGAATTCGGAGAATATTTCAGGGTGAAAAGGGTATTGAAGTTTCTGTAAGATGTTCCCCGGTCTCTGAACTGATAATCGAATTCAGCTTCTTCTGTGTTTCTTCTTACGGCAAGAGCAACGGTAAGTCCGTTGGTGACATCGTTCAGGTAAGATAATGACATTCCTTTAAAGTGGAAATACCGGTCATTATTCAAATTATTCCCGAAGTTCATCATTCTCATCTTGAAATTCCACATTTTTCGGTTGAATTCTCCGGATGCTGTCACATCATCATACACTTCAAATCTGAAAAAGGAATTCTTTTCCAGTGTGGTTTTCATATCAAGCCCCATTCCGTACTTCCATTTTCGGTCTTTCACACCATATGCAAAATAGTAGTCCGGTGAAAAATAAGGGTTGAAATTTTCATTCAGCTTGGCTTTTAAACCTAATCTGAAACCTTCATAGGAGTTATAATTGACAATTTCATCCACAGCAAAGTCTACAGAACCGACTCTGATCTGCCCGTTCAGTAAACCTGATAAAATCTGCGCTTTGCTGTCGATTTTATATTTTTTACCTAAACTGTCGATGGTTTTATAGGTATTTTGTTCCCTTTCGGTAAGGGGATCTGTCCTGTAGCGGTCCAGAGATTGACCGTCAATATTTTTTACCGAGAAAGTATAGCCTTTGAAATCCTTTGGATCTTCTTCAATAGGAGATTCGAAATCAAAATATTTTGAGGTAAGGAAAGCATAGGTCCCGAAGCTTTTTTTGTCTTTCTTATCATCGGCATGCACTTTGTCATCCATGGCCATTTTACCCATTTTAAGCTTGGCTTTTTCATGGGCAAGGAACCATTTGTTATTGTAGAATACCCAGGTACTGGTAATAATTCCTTCGTTTTTATTTTTACTGAAATTCTCAATTTTTTTGATTCCGTAGGTTTCAGTATCTACATAAATAGCACCGTTATACTTTCGTTTTCTGTCCGGCTTTTTGTAATTTACCTCACGGAAGCGGATTACAAAGTTTTTCCTTCCGTCAAGGGTAACCGTATCTGAAAGAAAGAATCTGTAAAGCCCTCTGTTTTCGGGTTTTATCTGTTCGGGAACAACATCCCTGTTACTTTGCTGGAGTGCGATCATTTCGTAAATAGGCTGCTTCAGACCGGAGATTCTGTTGTCCAGAATATTGATCTTTTCACCATACTTTTGGGAGTACAAAAACTCCTGAGCTCTTTCCCAAAGGAAGAGTTTACTTTTTGAAAATATTTTTCTTGCGTTGATATTATTCAGCGAGTCTTTTTCCCTTTTTTTCTTGAAAATATTTAAATCATTAAAATACTGATTAAACTGCGAAAGACTGTCCTCATCAATATCCAGAGAGATTTTTTCGTAGGATTTGTAGGAGTAGGATCCTAAACTTTTGGGTGAGTTTTCTTTGAATAATTTATTGACTTTTTTAAGAATTTCCAGAGCCCTGGGATCACTTTTGTCTTCAATAACAACCGCTTCAATGTTGGTTGTCTGTGATGTTTTTTTTAGCAGGGAAACTTCCATGCTGCTCTCAACTGTGATACTTTCTCTCTGATAAGAATCTGCATCGATATCAATATTTTTACATCCTGTTTTAAACTCCAGAATACCCTGTTCATTCGTATATCCGATAACTGCATTGTCACAGGATACCTTTGCTTTATAGACAGGTTTTTGGCTGGCGTCATCCACAACCTTAATTTTTGATTGTGAATACCCCAAAAAGCAGATCAGGAAAAATAATAACAGTAAACCCCTTTTCATGTAAAAAAACTACGTCAAAAATAATGATATTTATTGTTGTAAAAAAGTTTTTAACAGAGTATAACATTGATTTAATCTAATGTTTTCATGGACTTTCCAAAGGTAAAATCAAACAAAGAAATGAGCCGCATAGCCTTTCTGTGTTTTACCTGAATTTCTAAATAAAAAACTCCTTTGCAGTTAAAGCCCAGGAGTTTTAATGGTTTTTCGTTGTTTTGTGTTTTAGAATCGTATTTATTGATCATCCAGCGCTTTCATAAATTCAATAATATCATCAATTTCTTGATCGGTAAGCTGTAACGGTGCGTCGGAAAGTGTCTGATTATCTACTTTAAATCCGAAAGCTTTTCCTCCGCCTTTGTTATAGAAATTCATCACTTCTTTCAGGGTTTTATATCCTCCGTTGTGCATATAAGGAGCTGTTTTGTTAATATTTCTAAGTGTGGGTGTTTTAAAGGAATGCTGGAGGGAAGAAACTGTTTCATGGAATTTTCCCCGTCCCGGATCTGTGTCAAATACTTTATTTTCTCCGTTCATTGCAGCTCCCAGGACTTCCTGTTCTGTTTTTTTGAAATTCGGAGGAACCGTTCCATTGAATAAGGGAAGGAAATGACAGATGGCACACTGGGCTTTTCCCACAAAAAGATTGAAACCACGCTTTTGATTGTCTGTCATCGCTGATTTATTTCCTCTCATATATTCATCAAAATCAGAGTTGAATTTTGCCAGAGAGCGGATATAGCTTGCCAATACATTCTGAAGCTGCCAGACCTCGGTTTTTTGTGAATGATAGATCTTTTTAAATGCGGCCTGATAGTTTTTATCCTGGTTGATTTTAGCAAGAATAATATTAAGATCACCGTGCATTTCTTCTTTATTGGAGATTACATCAGAACTCTGTCCTTCCAGATCATCCTTTCTCATATCCCAAAACTGACCATGCTGATAGCCTGCATAATTGAGCGAAGGGGTATTTCTTGCCAGTTCCGAATTTTCAAGGGACATTGCTTTGCTCAGTCCATCTGTAAAAGCTTTCTCAGGAATATGACAGGTGGCACAGCTCCGGTTGTTATTATTCGACAAAATTTTATCATTAAAAAGTTGGTGGCCAAGAGCAGCTTTTTCTTCAGAGTAGGCATATTCTTTTCCCGGAATAAAAGCATCAGGATTAAAAGCATTTTTGCTGAAAAAAGTAGCTGCATTTTTGTTCAAAGCAGTTGTTACGTCAACGTCCGGGATGTTCTCCTGCTTTTTAAAATCTAGCATCAAAGCTGTGATCCTCTGCAAATGATCCGGAATGAAATTCACGTAGTCAAACGTATTTTTGTCTGTGTTTTTTTTCAGTATTTCAATGGTTGAATTGATTGCTGTAATAATATTTTTTAAAGCTTTGTTTTTAGAGCGGTCAGTGGAAATCTGTACCAGCGTTTCTTTTATTCCTTCCAGAGAAGAAGGCATTTCCTGTAAAAATGTCCCCGAAACCGGGGTGTCAAAACCTGAAATTCCCAGGCTGGAAATTCTGAAAGTCTCCTGTCTTAATGCATCAAAAACCTGGTCTTTACTGATCGTGATGACCTGAAAGTTGGTATCAATGGTATTGCTTTTATTGATGAGCTTATTAAGCATCCGGATTACTTCTTCTTTATTCGCTTTTTCGTAAGGGTATAACATCTCTTCCAGCACCTGTAAACCTTCCGGCTCTATTTCAGTATGTTCGTCCATTTCTATTTCGGGAAGGGCCGGGCCATTGATAAACCTTGCAGAGTGGGGAAGGAAGTACTCTACAGCCCATTCCATTTTTTTGTAGGTTTTTCGGATATCCTGGAATTTCTCCCGAAGAAGTTTTTCATCAGCATCTTTAGCAACAAGAGCCTTCAGTTCATTGATCTGTTTTTCAAAATCAGCATTGGTTTTGATGATCCTGATTTTTACAGAACCAAGATCTTCGTATATGGGCTGCTGCTTATCATTTTTGCAATGGTAAAGCGTAAGAAGTGCTGCTGCACAGTATAAGAAAAGGAGTATCGGGTATTTTGAAAGTTTACTCATAAGTATGAAAAAGTATCAACAGAGGTTTTCTATTGATACTTTAATTGAATTTGATATGAAGGAATTAGAACTATTTTTCTACGTTTCTGATGATAACAATCTGTCCGCCTTCTTTGTTGGCGTTGATTCCGGAACCGTCAGGATTTTTGAATTTATCCAGCTGCCAGGTATGAGAGTGAATATTCACAGAGAATGTATTCGGAATTCCGATGATGTCTGAAATATCAACCATTGCCCCGAATTCCCATGAACCGTACTTCTGCAGATCTCCGGATTGGTTATACGCTGTCTGCCATGCAGAGTCACCTCTGTTGTGCCTCATGTTCAGCCATGGTTTGTATTGTTTGGTGGCAATATTCAGCTGCCAGATATAAGAATCGTGATTGGCATTTTTGTAATAAGAATCTCCGTCTTCCTGGATGTATACGAAGTTTTCAGTCACACATAAGTTGTCAGGATTGATCAGATTATTTCCCGGATTAGAGTCTCCTTCAGCCACCACTTCCAGTTTTCCTGTCAGCATATTATTGGCGTTCAGAACAAGCTTGTAGACTCTTCCCCACATGGTTAATCCGGCTTTGGGATTGATCCCGTCGGAAGATTCACCGGTAGCAGTAAAGTAGATTTCTCTTCCTTTTCCAGCTCCTTTTCTGTAATCTACATCTTCTACTCTTGAAAAGCGGATCGCATTATTGTCAATATTTTTCTGGTTGATCTGAGCTCCGGTAAGGTTTTTAGCGTTCGGAATTTCCACGAATTCTACATCATAGCTGCTTCCTTTCGTCATATCCGTTTCAGTATAGTTGCTGTTGGTTCTTTTTAAAGAATACAACTTACCGTTATCAAGATCTCCCTGTGTATCGGCAACATACATAATCAACTGTCCTGCAGACTGGTGAGAAGAAGAATAAGACTGGTCTTCACCAATGATGATATAGGTTTTTCCGTTGGAAACATCTTTAGGAAGCGGAACCGCATTTTCCATAGAAGCCTTTCCTAATGCCGGTTTTACCCTTGTTTTATCAGTTGCCTGAGACACGGGTGCCAAAGGGTTTAAAGCATGTACCATACTTTCTTCACCTGATTCTCCTGCGGTAAGGAATGCACTGAAACCATGAATTTCAGGGGTTGCCAACGTAGCGGAGCATAATCTTGTCATTCCTCCGGTTCCGTTTAATATGTATTCTCCTTTTACAGGCTTAAAAGTTTTGTCTAAATAGACTCTTGATACCGATTGCTTGATCTCATGGTTGGTAATCATCAGGTAACCGTCAGAGTTTGGATCTTTCATAAGTCCCATTCCGTCCGGCTGTCCTCCGAAAACGAAATCCGGTGAACCCGGAAGCACATCGGAACTGGAAATAAGGGTGGTTATATTTAAATTTTCAAAATCTTTCATTCCATAAACGAAAGCGGGTTCTTTAGAAAAATTTTCAAGTTTGATTTTATCATTGACAGGAGCGTCCGAGTTACCGTTGTCATCATTGCAGCCTTGAAATACAAGAGAAGCAAAGACCAGAGCTCCAATAGTTTTGTTTATTTTCATAATTACATTTTTTGAATTTCGATTATGGCAAAACTAAAGGTCTTGTATTAACTGAGTTTTAAAAAGATAAAACAAATAGTTTAAGATTAAGTAATGGTTTGTTAAGATAAGATCAATAATTAGAACGGGTATAAATAAAAAAGACTGTGATGAAATCTTAGTAATAAAGAATAGTATGGTATAGCGCAGAGTAAGCAAAAGTTTTATTTTCTGCTTTTTTCGTTCGCAAAGGCATTCCATTTAGCAAAAAATGCAATCATTTGATAGATGAGTGTATAAAATAATGTTTCTTAGCGATCCTTCGCGTTAAATAAAACATATATCCCGCTTGTGTAACCTTTTCTTAAATTATTTTATTTTAATCTCCCACGGATTTCACGGATGACACAGATGTTTATGGGGATTTTGCTTTATCTGATGGAAGTATAATTATTACTCAAGCTTAGTCAGAATCAATGAAATTGATTTTCATCTTTGCTCCCATCAATACGACGTGCTATACGAAAAACTTTGCGTTAAGAATATAATAGGATAGATAGGATAAAACAACTCCGGCTGTCTCAATTTTGAGACAGCCGGAGTTAAAAATTTATAATAGAGGTTTCTATTTTAGATATTCAAAGCTTTTTGGTAAGCGTTTTCTAACCCTTCAAGGTTTTTACCACCAGCCGTTGCAAAACCTGGGTTTCCGCCGCCGCCGCCCTGGATTTCTTTTGCAAGATCCTTCACAATAGCGCCAGCCTGATAATCTGCCGCCAGATCATCAGAAACTCCAACGGTAATCATTGGTTTTCCGTCTGCATCAGAAAGGATGATCGTTACTGAAGCAGGAATTTCTCTCTTCAGCTGGAATACGATATCTTTTACAGAACCTGCATCCAGAGAAGTTTTCTTTACAAGAAGCTGCTTGTTGCCTTTCTGCTCATAAGCATTCTTCCATTCTCCGATTTCTCCTTTTGCTTTTTCCTTTTTAAGAGCATCTACTTCAGCCTTCAATGAAGTGTTTTCTTCGATCAGTTTTTCGATCGATCTTACCACATCTTTAGACTTTAATAGCTGGGAAAGCTCAGTGATCTGTTTTTCAAGATTGTTAAAATACTCTTCGGATTTATCTCCTGAAATAGCCTCAATCCTTCTGATTCCTGCAGCAGCAGAACCTTCGGAAGTGATCTTGAAATGACCAATTTCGCTGGTGTTTTTTACGTGAGTTCCTCCGCAAAGTTCTTTTGAACTTCCAAACTGGATCATTCTCACACTATCACCATATTTTTCACCAAACAAAGCCATTGCTCCTTTATCCAGAGCTTCCTGAATCGGAATATTTCTGAATTCCTGTAAAGCAATACTTTCTTTGATCTTTTTATTTACTTTTTCTTCAATTAATGCCAGTTCTTCTTCCGTCATTTTGTTGAAATGAGAGAAGTCGAAACGAAGATAATCCGGACCTACATAAGAACCTTTCTGTTCTACGTGAGTTCCTAACACCTCTCTTAAAGCCTCGTGCAAAAGGTGAGTCACAGAGTGGTTAGCCTGAGAGTTTTTTCTGTCAGAAGCATTTACTTTTGCTAACAATAAAGATGTTGGAGGTTCTGGAAGTCTATCTACAAGGCTTATTATAAGATTATTTTCTTTTCTTGTTTCAAGAACTTCAATTACATCTGGATAGAAAAATGTGCCACTTTCAGTTTCACCTTTCGCATCTAAGTTTATTAATTCACCTTTGTCACCAACCTGTCCACCTCCTTCAGGGTAGAAAGGAGAGCTGCTCAGTACCACTTGGTAAAATTCCCCGTCTTTGTTTTCTACCTTTCTGTATCTTGTAATATAGGTTTCAGATTCAAGCTGATCATATCCTACAAAGTTTTCATCTCTTTCCTCCAAGATAACCCAGTCATATACCTTCTGAGCAGAATCAGCTTTTGAACGAAGCTTCTGTTTCTCCATTTCAGCTTTGAAACCAGCTTCATCAATCGTTAATCCTTTTTCCTCGGCAATAATTCTTGTTAAGTCATCAGGGAAACCATAAGTATCATACAGTTCAAAAACTTCTTCACTTGGTAATACTTTCTGGTTATTGCCAATGGTCTGCTGGATCAGTTTTTCAACCCTGATCAGACCGTTTTCAATAGTTTTTAAGAAAGAATCTTCTTCACTTTTGATCACTTCAGCAACAAGTTTTCCCTGCTTTTCGATTTCCGGGAAGAAAGTTCCCATCTGCTCCTGCAGTACAGCTACCAGTTTGTAAAGGAAAGGCTCTTTCATATCCAGGAATCGGTAAGAATAAGAAATTCCTCTTCTTAAGATTCTTCTGATCACATAACCGGCTCCTCCGTTGGATGGTAATTGCCCGTCTGCAATAGCAAAAGAAACTGCTCTGATATGGTCTACCACAACACGGATGGCAATATCTTTTTCGTCTTGTAAAATTCCGGTATATTTTTTACCTGAAAGTTCCTCAACTTTAGCAATAAGCGGAGTGAAAACATCGGTATCATAGTTGGAAGACTTCCCTTGAAGCGCCATACAAAGACGCTCAAAGCCCATTCCCGTATCTACGTGCTGAGCAGGAAGCTTCTCTAAAGATTTATCTGCCTTTCTGTTGAATTCCATGAAAACCAGATTCCATACTTCCACAACCTGCGGGTGGTCCTGATTCACAAGGGAAATTCCCGGAACTGCTGCTTTTTCTTCAGGAGTTCTCAGGTCAATATGGATTTCTGAACACGGTCCGCACGGTCCGCTTTCACCCATTTCCCAGAAGTTATCTTTTTTATTTCCGTTGATGATTCTGTCCTCTGAAATGTGAGATTTCCAGAAGTCATAAGCATCCTGGTCCCTGTCCAGATTTTCTGAAGCATCCCCTTCAAAAATCGTTACGTATAAATTTTCTTTTGGAATTCCGTATACTTCAGTCAGTAATTCCCAGGCAAAAGCAATAGCCTCTTTTTTGAAGTAATCCCCGAAAGACCAGTTTCCTAACATCTCAAACATGGTGTGATGGTAAGTATCTCTACCCACATCATCCAGGTCATTGTGTTTCCCTGAAACTCTCAGACACTTCTGTGTATCGGCAATTCTAGGGGCGGTAGGGGTTTTGTAGCCAAGGAAAAAATCCTTGAACTGCGTCATTCCGGAGTTGGAAAACATAAGGGTAGGATCGTCTTTCAGCACAATAGGAGCTGAAGGAACGATTAAGTGCTCCTTACTTTTAAAATAATCTAAAAATTTTTGACGTATCTCTTGTGATGTCATAGTATTGCTTTTGCTTTTTTAAATATCAAATTTTTGATAAGATGCAAATTTAAGATTTTTAAGCGATTTGTAATAATTTTATGCTATGTTTTGAATGGTGCCCGGCTTTGGATATGGATGTGTCCTAAACCTCACGGGTTTTCAAAACCTGCGAGGTTTGAGACGGCTATAATTTGTAATAATCTATCTTGTTTTGCATTTTCCGGCTTAACTTACTACCTTCGCTATGATCTTAGATAAGGCAAAACACTTCCAATGACAAAAGATGAAGAGCTGAAAAGCTGGATAGAACAGTATTCGGGGCCGCTTTTGAAGCGGGCACTGTATGTACTTTCGAATAAAGAAGATGCACAGGATGTGGTTCAGGAAGTTTTTCTTGCAGCTTACTCAGCTTATGATTCTTTTGAAGGGAAAAGTAATGCGCTTACATGGCTGATGGCTATTCTGAATAGAAAAGTGGCCGATTTTTACCGGAAAAAATATAAATCGGAACCCAATATCCGACTTGATCATTTTTTTGATGAAACAGGATCATGGAAACATAATGATGTTTTAAATGACTGGAATGTATCAGGAGAAGGGGATGAGCTTTTAGACAACAAGGATTTTAATAAAACACTCGAGGAATGTATTGAGGAATTGCCCTCCAAATGGAAGATTCTCTTGAAAATGTATTATATTGAAGAAAAAAAAGCACCGGAAGTCAGTCAGGAATTGAATGTTTCCACGACTAACCTATGGAAGATTTTGCAGAGAAGCCGCATGCAGCTCAGAGAATGTCTGGAGTTCAACTGGTTTTCAAAATCATAAGAAATCATGATACGAAGAATACTACATATATTATTTTTACCGTGCAGTGAAGCTACTTTACTGATGGAAAAGAGGAATGCCCGGTCTATTTCTGCCAAAGAAAACAGGATGCTGAGCATGCACCTGATGATCTGTAAATGGTGCAGAATGTACAATGAAAAACTGGCACTTCTGGATAAAGCTTTTAAAAAGACTTTTTCTGAAAAAGAAACTGAAATTAATGATTCTGAAATTCAGGACTTTAAAAATAAAATGATCGATAAATTGAATTTCTGATAAAATTTCTGTCAGGATTGTAAAAAAGCTCCGACTATACTTTTGAAAACAATAAAGTATTCATTTAAAATCTTAAAAATATGGTCGGAACAGTACAGGAATCTAAAAATCAATTAACCCGAACCGGGTATTATATCTCCCTTTTTGGAGCAGCTCTTATTTTGCTGTGGATTGGCATCTTCAAATTTACGCCTACGGAGGCTGCAGCAATAAAACCTTTGGTGGAAAACCATTTCTTAACTTTTTTCGTATATAAGATTATGAGTGCCCAGGCAGTGTCAAATCTTATCGGAGTGATAGAAATTATCATTGCCTTACTCCTGATATTTAGTGCGAAATTTGCTGTACTGAAAAAGTATGCAGGGATAGGAATGATGGTAACTTTTCTGGTAACATTAAGCTATTTATTTACAACACCGGGAATGTGGAAAATAGTGGACGGAGTGCCTGTGACGGATTTCTTTATTCTGAAAGACCTTATGTTTTTAGGATTTGGAATAATGATCATTCAAAATAATAAGTAATGAATAAAAAAGTAAAAATGAAGAATATATTAATTGCACTCGGAATCATTCTGGGTATAGCAGTATTTGCTGCGGAATCAGGGCTTTTCAGAAAAGCAAAGTCCAATGTGGTGGAAGTAAAAAAAGAAAATGAGGAAATTATGGATAACAAGAACGTTAAAGAGATTTATTTTGCAGGTGGATGTTTCTGGGGAACAGAACATTTTTTTCAACAGATTCGTGGCGTGGTAGGAACAGAAGTTGGTTATGCCAACGGTAATACCAAAAATCCTACTTATGAAGAAGTCGTAAGCCATACAACAGGTTTCGCAGAAACCGTAAAAGTAAAATATGATCCTGAGCAGGTAGATCTGAAACTATTGATTGATCTGTATTTTAAAACCATTGATCCTACAAGCAAGGATCAGCAGGGAAATGACAGAGGAAACCAGTACAGAACAGGAATCTATTTCACTGATAAAACAGATGAAGCGGTGGTAAAAGATGAAGTTCAGAAGCTGGCAAAGAATTATAATAAACCCGTAGTCGTAGAAACTATTCCATTAAAAAATTTCTACAGAGCAGAAGACTATCATCAGGATTATCTGGATAAAAATCCAGGCGGTTACTGTCATATTGAACCGGGACTTTTTGAAATGGCTAAAAAAGCCAACCCGCTTCCAAAACCGGCTTATCAAAAGCAGGATAAAAAAGTTTTAAAAGAAAAACTGACAGCAGAACAGTATAATGTTACCCAGGAGAACGGTACCGAGAGACCTTTTCAGAATGAGTACTGGAACGAAACCCGTGAAGGAATTTATGTAGATATTACAACAGGGGAACCTTTGTTTGTCTCTACTGATAAATTTGAATCCGGATGCGGATGGCCAAGTTTTTCCAAACCGATCACCAAAGGTTTGATTGAGGAAAAACTGGATCGTTCGATTGGTATGGACAGAGTGGAAGTAAGAAGTAAAACGGGTGATGCTCACCTGGGACACGTTTTCACGGACGGCCCACAGGATAAAGGAGGACTTCGTTACTGTATCAACAGTGCTTCGCTGAAATTTATTCCAAAAGCTGAAATGGAAAGCAAAGGATACGGAAAATATCTTCCGTTGTTAGATAAAAAGTAACATGAAAGGAAGGCTGCCGTTGGGCAGCCTTTTTATTTTGAATTAATGATGTAGTTGAAATCTTTCTTTGATGCTGAGCATGGAGATATTCAGAAATAGGAGAAATCCGAAAATAAAATAATAGGTATCTTTCGGAAGTTCTGCGAGACGCAATTGTATTTTTTCAAAAAAATCAGGTTTATATTGTGGTCTGATAACATCATAACAAAGTAAACATTCATATTCAGGATATTGCACTTTAGGATCAATATAGCTATAAACCGCAAAAATATGTCCTGTTTTCTCAAGATCAACTGCATATTGTTCCTGTTTGGCAATTGTAAGATCATTCAAAACTGAGACAAAATCACCATAACTATTATTTTGATCTAAAATAAATTCAATACCAGACTCTTTCTCATTTCTTTTCTGGAGTTTTTTCAGTTCGGAAACATATGATTTCGAATTTTCTTTAGCAGTACCGGGGGCTATTTTTATTTTTTTGTAATTCCAGTTTCTTGCAGGTTCAAAACTTGCAAAAGTATTTTTAATCCCCTCTCTTTCTTTGGCAGGAAGTCCAATATCTATCACTGAAAGATTAATATCTTCAAACTTTTGATTTCCGTAGTACCAGAATAAAACAGGAATCAGCAAGGCGCTGATCAATCCTGGGAAGTAGTATATTTTTTTCATGGCTGGTTTTTGACAGTACTGAATGAAAATTTTAAGCCAAAAAAAGTGATCCGAAAACGAACCACTTAAAAATAATCTTTAAATATTTTAATTTTTTAAATCTTTAAATCCTAAATATAGTCATCTACCAATCCCTTTTTCTCAGAATCCAGTACGAACCGAATATAAAAACAGCACACCACACCAGACAGGCGATAAGACTTTCCGTAGGGTAGTGGAACTCATATTGTAAGCCCATCATTTTAGCCATATTTAATCTCATCATCGGGTTAGGAATCAGGCTTGACATGCTTTCAAGCGGTAAAAGGTGCGAGATAAAAAAATCATTCTGAAGAACCTCATTTCTTTGCGGTCCCTGCATTCCCTTTACTTTTGAATACGTCTCAAGAGCGGTTAAAATTCCTTCGCCAATCCAGAAAACGAAAAGGGCAAGAAAAACAAAAACAGATTTTCTCAGTAAAATGGAAAGGAACATTAAGAAGCAAAAGAACGTAAATAGCTTCACAAAATAATTTCCAATAAAGAACATTTCAGCAAAAGCCTTGGTAGAGTCCGTTGTATTCGAATATTGATAGCCCAGAAACAAAGTAATTCCCAACACAATGGCTGTCGAAACAATAGTGAAAATGCTTATCGTCAGCAATTTTGAAGTGATGAATTCCTTTCTGCTCAGTCCATCAATCGTGTTTTGCTTGAACATTCTGTTGCTGAACTCCTGGGAAATAGAGAAAACGATGATCAGTCCAAGGAAAATTTTCAATAAAGCAACAATCCATGTGGTGAAATTCCAGATTTCCGGGAAATTATAAATTCCCTGTTCTTTTAAATTAATCGTTCCTCCAAAAACATCAAAGTCAACCAATCCAATGAAAAGTAAAGCAATAAGAATGGCGAAATAAAGTATCGTGAAAACTCTGAAAGGTTTATAGTTCAGGTTTTTGTAATATTCAAGTTTTAATAATTTGATCATGATTAATTGGTGTTTTTTACAAGTTCAAGGAATTGAGATTCAAGAGACAGTTTTTTCTTTGTTAAATGAGAAAGATAGATTCCTTTTTCAGCCAGTTTCTGATTCATTGCCGAAGCTGAAATAGAAGCATCATCACGGATCTGAGCTTTGATAAGATCACCTTCCTGATGGATGGAAGAGAACCACTGAAGTTCGTTCAACGCATTTAAAAGTAATGTATTATTATCAGCTTTCAGCTCAAAATATCCGTTGTTGGAAGTCATTTCATCCACTCTTCCGCAGTAAATGGAATTTCCTTCCTTCAAGACAATGACATGGCTGCAGATTTTTTCAATTTCATCCAGAAGATGGCTTGCAATGATAATGGTGATTCCCTGTTTGGCAATATCGCTGATAATTTCCCTGATCTGAATGATTCCTTCAGGATCCAGTCCGTTGGTCGGTTCATCCAAAATTAATACTTCCGGATTGTTCAGCATGGCAGAAGCAATAGCCAGACGCTGCTTCATTCCTAAAGAGAAAGTTTTGAAAGTATCTTTTCTTCTTTCATACAGATTAACCGTTTTCAGAACTTCGTCAATCCTTGAGTAGGGTGTTTGCTTAATTTCAGCGACAATCTTAAGATTGGTTTCTGCACTTAGATAAGGATAAAAGTTAGGCTGTTCAATAATCGCTCCGATCTTTTTTAAGGTGTCCGGATCAGTTCCTTTCTTGCCAAACCAGAACCAATCTCCGCTGGTGGGATTGATGGTTGAAAGCAGCATCCCGAAAGTAGTGGATTTTCCGCTTCCGTTCGGCCCCAAAAGGCCATAAACATTTCCTCTCTCGACATCAAAAGAAATATTGTTGACCACAACTCTTTTGAATTTTTTCGTCAAATTTTTTACTGATAAAATCTTTTCCATGTAATTTGTTTTACATAGTAGTAGTCTATATAAATTAGAGAATGTTACAGAATTATCATAAATCAATATTAATTTATGGACAAATACATTAAATTTGATAGAATTAATCAACAGTTATGAAGCTAATTGAACTGGCAGAAGAATTAAATGTATCTGCAGAAGCCATAAAACAGTTTATCCAGGATTTTGATCTTGAACTGGTAGATTGTATCAGTACCAATTTTGAGGTAAAAAAAGATTTTGAAAAATTTGCCCGCGAAAATGTAGATTTTTTAAGATTGTATGAAAAAGATCTTGATAAAAATAAAACCCTGGAGCAGATTGCCGAAGTCATTAAGCAGCCAAAAGATAAGGTTGAAAAGGTGATCAAAGACAATAATCTCAATATTTTCGATAATGGTTTTTACAAATCCTCCATATCGAGCTATGGAATTGATAATAAACTGGGAGGGAATTACCAGTTTGTGTATGATTATTTCGGACATAAAACCAGCCTTCAGCAAAGAGATTTTATCGGATACAGAGACCTGTTTTTTTATACATCCACTGTTCTGGAACCCTTCCTGAATCCGCAGCAGATCAAAGACTGGGGCATCAACAAGCCTGCAGGGATTATTCTGTACGGACCTCCCGGAAGCGGTAAGATATTCTGGGCCAACAAAATTGCTGAAATTATCGGATATCAGTTTAAGGAAGTCAAAAAACATTATTTGGGAACTTCGCTGATTGATGGAAATGAGATCAATTTCAGTGATTTCCTGGTGAGTATGATGAAGGAAAACAAAATGCTTCTTTTTATGGATGATTTTGATGAAATTATGATGCAGAGAAGGGCGGAAACAGACATTGCTTCCTGCAATCTTGAGGCTCAGGAACTGATTCTTCACTACATCGGAAAGTTTGAAAAAGAAGGTGTTTTAATGGTAGGTTCAGCTAATTCTGTGGCTGAAATTGATGAGGAAATTCTGGCACCAGGAAGATTTGATGTGCTGATTCCTATTTTTCCACCCAATGCTGCTGAGCGCTCGGAAATCATCCTTTATGCCATGACCAGAGGACTGGAAGAAGATTCTTTACTCTACAAAATACTTAAAAATAACAAGGCTGATAAAGTTCCATTCTGGCATGAAATCTCTTCAAAGATGAAAGCATTCAGCAATACCATGCTGATCGATTTTACCCAAAGCCTAAAGAAAAGAATCAAAAACCTGTATCAAAGGACCAGAAACGAAAAGCTGAAAATTGATCAGAAAATTTTAGACAGCGCATTAAGGGATGCAGGATCAAAGCTTACTGAAGAATATCTTGATCAGGTAGCACGATTTCTTGCGGATGCCATTATCAATAATTTTGATGACTTCAGGTTTAGGATTCAGGCTCTGAAAAATGAACTGGAAACCTACAGAGTTGTCGAAGAGCCGCAAAGAGCAATAGGATTCCAGCATAATGATGATAAAGATAAAAGGTAGAGGAAAGAGATTTTAAGTTTAAGGTTCAAAGTTTAAAGCTCAAGGGTTTATAAAAAATTACTCATTACTCATTACTCATTATTTATGAACAGCATCTGGGAACTGGATACATTCTACAGAAAAAGAGACATCATCATTATTGGTGCGGGCTTTTCCGGGCTTTGGACAGCCATATCCATAAAGGAGAAGTATCCTGAAAAATCTGTTCTTATTATTGAACGGAATAGCATTCCATTGGGTGCTTCCACAAGAAATGCCGGATTTGCCTGCTTTGGAAGCCTTACCGAAATTATTGCCGATTCTGAGAAAATGGGCTGGGAAAAAACACTGGAGCTTGTTACAATGAGATTTGATGGACTTGAGAAAATCCAACATTATGTTAAAAATGATGAAATTGATTTTGAACTGAATGGAGGGTATGAAATTGTAAACAATGAAGAGTATTTAACCCAGATTGATGCTGTAAATAAAAAACTGAAAACAATAACCGGACTGGCTCAGACTTATGCTTTGAATCAAAATAAAATACAGGAATTCGGGCTTGGAAAATCTGAATTCCTGATAGAAAATCCCTGTGAAGGAGGTCTTCACTCCGGAAAGTTAGTACAGAAACTGCTGGAGAAATGCCATGAACTGAAAATTGAGTTTTTATTTGGAACGGAAGTTCAAAATATTGAAGAAACGGACAAAGTTGAGGTGCAGCTTTCAACTGATCTTTCTGTAATCGCCGACCAGCTTATTTATTGTACCAATGCATTCACTTCAAAATTTCTGGAAAACGAGAATATCATTCCTGCCCGCGGACAGGTTCTTCTGACAGAACCAATAGACGGTTTAAAACTTAAAGGTACTTTTCATTACGATGAAGGCTACTATTATTTCAGAAATATAGGAAACAGAATATTACTAGGTGGCGGAAGAAATCAGGATTTTAAGACAGAAGAAACCACAGCTTTTGAAACCACGGAATTTCTGCAGAATCATTTAGAAAACTTTTTAAAAGAAGTCATACTTCCTCATAAAGATTTTAAAATTTTCCTTCGCTGGTCAGGAATAATGGCTATGGGTGAAGAAAAATCGCCCATTGTAAAACAGTTTTCAGAAAGACAGTTTTGTGCGGTAAGACTTTCAGGAATAGGGGTTGCCCTGGCTCCGAAGATAGGTGAAATGGTGGCAGAAATGATATAATTGCAAACGTTGAGAAATATGAAATACTTACCCTTTGAACGTATTACTTACAAAACAAATTTGTCTGAAAAGGAAGTATTAACAAGACTTTCTGGTTTTGTAGAACCTAAAAAATTTGGTTTGGGAAAGAATTATATAAAAGATTATGAAGGATCTGTGGATAATAATAGCTTTGAAATAAGCAGAGTGATACAATACAGAAACTCATTTCTTCCTCAGATCAATGGTAAAATTCAAAATGAAAATAATGGAACACAAATACAGGTGACCATGTCATTAAATGCTTTTGTCTTTTTTTTCTTAATAGTCTGGTGCTCATTTGCCCTGATTTTCTTCATAGGTGTCTCTATAAAAACTATAAGGGAAAAAGAAATATCATTAGAACTTTTTCTTCCTCTGAGTATGCTCTTGTTTGTCTACGCCTTAACTATGGTAGGATTCAAATCGGAAAGTAAACAAGCAAAAGATTATCTTAGAAGAAGCTTTGACGCTGAAATTGTTAAGGAATAGTTCTCCTAAATCAGATCCTGAACCTCTATTAAATTTCCAAAAAAATCAAGTATTCGAAAAACTCGAATCCCGAACCCCGAAAACTAAACCCCGAACCTCTCCACTCTAAAAGAATTCCTTATTTTTGCAAAAAAGAAACATTCGTGATTAACAACGACCAGATAAAAGAAGTTCAATCCAGAATTGAAGACTTACACAGATACCTTCAGATTGAAAAAAAGAAGATTGAAATTGCCAATGATGATGAAAAAACTGCAGCACCGGAATTTTGGGACAATCCAAAAACAGCTGAAGCTTTTTTAAAGCAGCTTCGTTCCAAGAAAAAATGGGTAGAAAGCTATGATGAAATTCAGACACAGTTTGAAGATCTGCAGGTTTTGGCTGATTTTGCTAAAGAAGATCCGGATTCTGAAAAAGAACTGGATGAAACATTCCCGCAATTGGTGGAGAAAATTGAAGACCTGGAATTCAAAAATATGCTTTCTAACGAAGGTGATGAGCTTTCCGCAGTCCTTCAGATTACAGCAGGGGCAGGGGGAACAGAAAGTTGTGACTGGGCATCCATGCTGATGAGAATGTATACCATGTGGGCAGAAAAGCAAGGCTATAAGATCCGTGAACTGAATTTTCAGGAAGGTGATGTGGCCGGAGTGAAGACTGTTACCCTTGAAATTGAAGGTGAATTTGCTTTCGGATATTTACGAGGCGAAAACGGAGTACACCGTTTGGTAAGAATTTCTCCTTTTGACAGTAATGCGAAACGCCATACCAGTTTTGTTTCGGTATATGTTTATCCTTTGGTGGATGATACCATTGAAATCAACATCAATCCTGCCGATATCAGCTTTGAAACCATGAGAGCTTCCGGAGCCGGAGGACAGAACGTAAACAAGGTGGAAACGGCTGTACGTCTTCGCCACGCTCCTACAGGAATTATTATTGAAAACTCAGAATCCCGTTCTCAGCTTCAGAATAAAGAAAAGGCAATGCAGCTCCTTCGTTCAAGACTCTACGAAATGGAATTGGAAGAACGTATGAAAGCCAGAAACGAGATTGAAGCCAACAAGATGAAGATCGAGTGGGGAAGCCAGATCAGAAACTACGTCATGCATCCTTACAAACTGGTAAAAGATGTACGTTCAGGTCATGAAACGTCAGATGTGGATGCGGTAATGAATGGTAATATCACTCCTTTCCTGAAAGCATTCTTAATGGCCGATGGAACCGCAGTTTCCGATGATGATCTCGACTTATAAAAATCATGTTTGAATTTTAGTTAAAATCTTATAATTAATTTTTGTTTCAGACATTTTAGACTTACTTTTGTTGTTCATCGATATTTATGGAAGATTTCAATAGCTGGAAGGATTTATTAAACCCGGAGTTTTATATAAAAATGGGAGGGTTTTGGCTGATTTTATTTATTGTTTTTGCTGAAACGGGTCTTTTTGTAGGATTTTTTCTACCTGGGGATTCTCTACTTTTCGTTTCGGGAATTTATGCCGTTGAAATCATCAAAGAGACTTTTGGCTCTACAGGGAGCGATTTTTTAGATACCACCTTATTGGCTTCAGGAGTAGCTCTTGCCGCTATTATTGGAAATGAAGTAGGATATTACTTCGGAAGAAAAGCAGGACCAGCTTTGTATAAAAGACCGGATTCAATGCTATTTAAGAAAAAATACCTTTACCAGGCACACGATTTCTTTGAAAAACACGGAGCATTAGCAGTTATTATGGCAAGATTCTTACCGGTTGTAAGAACTTTTACTCCTATTGTAGCAGGTATCGTAAAGATGGATAAAAAAGAGTTTTTAAGAGATAATATTATTGGTGCCGTATTGTGGTCTTTTATTCTGATCTTTGCAGGACATTATCTGGACAAGCTTTTTATGGAGCAGTTTGGCATCAACCTGAAAGAGAAACTGGAATATATCATTATTGTAATCGTATTGGTAACAACACTTCCGGTAATCATTAAATTTGTTTTCGGGAAAAAAGAAGATCTTTCCAAATATGAAGACCAGGACTTTGAATAGATAAAGAATTCAATCAAAATATAGAGCCGTCTCAATCATGGGATGGCTTTTTTATTGCTTATCAATGAATTTTTTAAACGCAAAGATTAATTTGTATTGAGTATTATTTTGAGAGAGCAAAGGTAGGAATCAATGAAATTGATTCTTTCTAAGCGTATGGATATATTTGTGAGCTTCATCAGTGACAAAGTCACAACTTCTTTACTTTCTTACAATGATGTGCTGTAATTATTATCCTTTGTGTTGAATAATCAAAAAAATTCTGTTACACATCTTTACTTTTTAATCCATTCCAAAATATTAGGATAGATAATGCTGTCTCTTTTTCTCTTACTGAAAAATCTGGGTGCATGCCCGGCTCCTTTCATAAAGATGAATTTATGCGGAATATTCATTTGGGTAAGCGCTGAATCCATGGCGATTCCCTGATGCTGGTTGACCAGCACATCATTGTTTCCCTGAAACAACAATGTAGGAACATTGGTAATATTAGCAATAGGACTGGCTTCTTTAAAGGCTTCAGACATATTTTTCCGGTCAAACTTAGTCCCTACTACTTTTTGAAAAGTAGGAGAAGTATATTTTGAATAAAACGACTTAAGATATGCTGAGCTGTAAAAATCTGTCGGCCCGCTTAAAGAGATGATTTTTTTGATCTGCTCGGGATGCTGATAACCGTAAAGTAAGGCGAGATGTCCACCGGCACTTTCTCCCAGAAGAATGTAATTATTGGGCTGAAGCTCTGCTTTTTCCGCCAGAGAATTGAATTTTTCAATGGCAAGGGCAATATCTTCAAGCTGTTGTTTGTAAGTGATTTTTTCCTTTGGAGAAACCAGCCTGTAATTCATATTGATGCTTGGAATCCTGTTTTCAAAAAGCATCTTCTGAACCTGGATCATATGTTCTTTTTTACCCAAAGTCCAGGCGCCTCCATGAACGATAAGTACTACAGGGGAATTTTCAGCATAGTTTTTGGGAAGAAAGACATCCATTTTCTGCCTTTTATGCTCACCATATTTCAGATTGTAAATCTTCTGCTGGCCTCCGGGACCTACCCAAACCCTGAATTTCGTATTACAGGACTGCAGCACGAAGCCAACACATCCCATAGCGAAAAAATGATACCGGAGAATGAGCTTTTTCATAAAGTAAAAATAAAAAAATATTATTACAATTCATTATGCAGACCCTTGGCATAATTGTAAACAGACCGGTTGTATCTTGGCAGATGGCGGGAAAGTGCCTTTAAAGTTAATGATAATGCTTCCTCATATTTCCCGGCTGAAGAAAGAGACAACGCTAAAAAAGAATCTACTGCATCATTTAGCTCATCAGAATAATGGGCTTTTTCTTCCCTTAAAATATGAATGCTTTCTTCTGTTTTTCCATTATTTCTTAAGGTACTTGCCAGCTGGATTCTTGCTCTTCTTCTTCGTAAGCCGGTTAATCCGTGATCTAATGCCGATCTGTACAATGGTTCTGCTTCCTTTTCATGTCCGGTGGAATCAAAAGCGCAGGCTCTTTCAAAATCGGCAATAGCCTGGGAATTGTTATCTGTAAGTAACTCTACATGATTTTTAATGTGCTGAATAAACGCTTCATTGCTTATCGTTCCCAGTTGTAGCCATAAACTTTGTAATTGGTCTTCCCAGTTTTTATCCATTGAAGAGGTTTTAAACAAAGATATAAAATATTGAAAGTGAAGGATTGCTTAATGATTCTCATAATTTTGAAAATTATTGTCATATTATGAATCCAAAAACGGAATTAAATAATTATTTTTGCTGGACTTAACAAAGATTAAAAAATTATTAAAATATGGCATCAGGCTTTTTTGCTATTTTGGATGATATTGCAGCATTGATGGATGATGTAGCAGTTACCAGTAAGATTGCTACACAAAAGACAGCAGGAATTTTAGGGGACGACCTGGCTGTAAATGCAGAAAAAGCCACCGGCTTTCTTTCCTCCAGAGAACTTCCGGTTCTGTGGGCTATTACCAAAGGATCATTTATCAATAAACTGATCATTCTTCCTATTGCCTTTCTTCTCAACTGGCTGTACAAACCGGCTATTGAAATGATTCTTATTTTAGGGGGAATATATCTTGCCTTTGAAGGAGTAGAGAAAATTATAGAATTCCTGTTCCACCGTTCCAAAAAAGGGCACGAAGTCATCGAAGAAAGTGAAGAAGAAGAAAACTCTGAAGTTTCTGAAAAAGCAAAAATAAACTCAGCAATCAGAACAGATTTTATCCTTTCCATTGAAATTGTAATTATTGCATTGGGAACGGTTATCCAGCAGGAACATCCGCTTCTTACACAGATTTTAACGGTAACTTTTGTATCATTTATTGCAACAGTAGGAGTGTATGGAATTGTTGCATTGATCGTAAGAATGGATGATGCAGGTTTCAGTTTGATTAAAAAGAGTCATGACAAAGGATTCTTCTCCAAGCTTGGTCACTTATTGGTAAAAGCATTGCCAGTTATCATCAAACTTTTAGGAGTTGTAGGAACAATTGCTTTGATCCTGGTTTCAGGAGGAATTTTTGCTCATAATATTCATTATTTACATGAGCTGCTTCCAACGTGGCCTTCTATGCTGAAAGAATTTACTTTCGGTCTTGTAGGAGGAATTGCTGCAGTATTGGTTTTCACTTTAGGAAAAGGAATCTATTCCCTGGCGACAAAAAAATAAAACAGAATTAAAATTAAATAATCAAAAAGTCCTGTATTCAAGAGAGTACAGGACTTTTTTTAGGTTCATTCAATATCTTTTAGTTAAATGAATTAAAGTTGATGGGCCTCAATTAATACTCGAGATTAATCATAAGGTTTTCTTATTGATAACCTTTCGACAGGCTCAGGTTGATAACCCAAATATCAATCAAAATTTTAAACATTGTCAGGCTGAGCCTGTCGAAGCCATTGCCACTAAAAGGAATATCAAAAAGTTGAAACAACTTAGGTTGATTTCCTATAAGCATACGTATGTTGGTAAAGCTTTTTCAGTGACAAAGTAGTCATTGTTTACTCTTTTCATTGCCACAAGACCGGAGCCTTCTTCAAAGCAAAAAAGAGACTTTTTACAAGTCTCTTTTTTATATTAATTGAATAAATCTTTTACTTTATCAAAAAAAGTTTTTTCCTTTCCGGATGGTTCTGCAACCATTTCTCCGCTGGACATCTGCTTTTCAAAGAATTCCTTCTGCTCCTTGGTAAGCTTTTGCGGTGTCCATACATTGATGTGGATGAACATGTCTCCTTTACCATAGCTGTCAATGCTTGGAAGTCCTTTTCCAGCCAATCTTAAGATTTTTCCGGACTGAGTTCCCGGATCAACGGTAATTTTCACTTTTCCGCCAACGGTAGGAATTTCTTTCTTGGTTCCTAAAGCAGCTTCAGCAAATGAAACATATAATTCCTGGTGAAGATTGTCACCTTCTCTTTTGATCGTTTGATCTACTTCCTCTTCAATAATCACCAATAAGTCTCCCGGAACACCTCCAAATGGGGCATCATTTCCTTTTCCTCTTACATTAAGCTGGATGCCGTCTCTTGCACCTGCCGGAATGTTGATGGTAATTTCCTCTTCATCTTTAATAAGACCCTGTGCATTCGCCCCTGCAGGAATTTTGTCAGCAACTTTTCCAATTCCCTGACATGTACCGCAGGTAGTTTGAGTCTGCATCTGACCGAACATCGTGTTCATCACTTTTAACTGAACACCGGAACCGTTACAGGTAGGACATGTTTTTGAAGTGGCACCTTCCGCCATCTTCATTTTCTTTACTTTGATGGTTTTCTGAGTACCGTTTACCATTTCCTCAAGGTTCAGCTTGATTCTGATTCTTAAATTAGAACCTTTCACCTGCTGACGGCCTCCACCGCCACCGCCGAATCCTCCGAAACCGCCACCGAAAATATCTCCAAACTGACTGAAAATATCCTCCATATTCATTCCGCCTCCGAAGCCTCCGCCTCCGAAACCGCCATTTCCACCCATTCCGGCATGTCCGAACTGGTCGTATCTGGCACGTTTCTGATCATCGCTCAGAACTTCATAAGCCTCAGCAGCTTCTTTAAATTTTTCTTCAGCCTCTTTATCCCCTGGATTTTTATCCGGGTGGAATTTGATGGCCATTTTACGGTATGCTTTTTTTATTTCGTCGGCTGATGCAGATTTGCTGATCTCAAGAACCTCGTAATAATCTCTTTTTGACATGACAATTTTATAATTGATTGTTGATAAATGATAAAAGATATTCTAAAGCTAATAAGTGAAACATTCAATTATCACTCATCATTTATCATTTATGAATTTTAATTTCCTGTTACTACTTTTGCAAAACGGATTACTTTATCATTTAAAGTGTACCCTGTTTCAATAACGTCTACGATTTTTCCTTTCAAATCTTCCGATGGAGCAGGGATCTGGGTAATCGCTTCATGGAAATCAACATTAAAGCTGTCACCAGCCTTTACTTCCATTGTTTGTAAGCCTTTTTCGGTAAGTTTATTCTTGAATTTCTGATAGATAAGCTCTACACCCTGAAGATCAGCCGGATTTCCGTTTTTAGCGATTTCTTTTAAAGCTCTTTCAAAATCATCCAAAACGCCTAACATTGAAACCATCATCTCCTGGTTGGCATACTGGAAGAATTCCATCTTCTCCTTGCTTGTTCTTTTTTTATAATTTTCGAATTCAGCATACAGTCTGATGTAACGGTCTTTCTCTTCTGCCAAAAGTTCCTCCGGAGAAGGTGCAGCTGTCACATTGTCCTGTGATGTTGCGTCATTCTGAACATTGTTTTCTTCCTGATTATTGATGCTTTCTTCGTTAATATCCTGGTTTTCCATAATTCAATATTTATTTACTGATTGTTTGACAAAGAGTCTGCCAAATCTAAAAACTGGACATTAAGGCAGAAAAAAGAAGTAATGGTGAATCGTGAATACATCAATGCGCTTCGCGTGTGAATTTTGAGTAGTATAGGTTTAATAATTGACTTTGCAAAGCAAAAATTGACCATTGACTATTCACTAATCAATGGTGAAGATGTCAATCCGCTTCGCTTGTGAATTTGTTATAGGGTAGGATTAATAATTGACTTTGCAAAGTAAAAATTGACCATTGACTATTCACTAATCAATGGTGAAGATGTCAATCCGCTCCGCTTGTGAATTTGTTGTAGGGTAGGATTAATGATTGACTTTGCAAAGTAAAAATTGACCATTGACTATTCACTAATCAATGGTGAAGATGTCAATCCGCTCCGCTTGTGAATTTATTGTGGAGTAGGGCAAAAAATTGACTTTGCGAAGCAAAAATTGACCATTGACTATTCACTAATCAATGGTGAAGATGTCAATGCGCTCCGCTTGTGAATTGGTTGTAGGGTAGGATTAATAATTGACTTTGCGAAGCAAAAATTGACCATTGACCATTCACTTAATAATGTTCAACAGTCAATTTAAAAACTGTCATTGTACCTTTATTCTCCTGTAAATGTCTGATATAACAGATAAAGGTTTAAAACAATAATAATAATGGAAATAATCCATACACAGATTTTCAGGAATGGTTTATTGACAAATTCACCCATTTTGGCTTTATCATTGGTAAACATTACCAGCGGAACAACAGCAAAGCTCAGCTGCATGGATAAAATTACCTGACTTAACACCAATAATTCGGTTGTTCCCTGTTCTCCGTAAAGAATGGCAACAATAAGTGCAGGAATTACAGCGATAAGTCTTGTGATCAGTCTTCTCAGCCATGGTTTTAATCTGATGTTCAGAAAGCCTTCCATGACGATCTGCCCGGCAAGAGTTCCTGTTAATGTGGAGTTTTGCCCGGACGCCAATAAAGCAATCGCAAATGCAATACTAGCCATAGAAGCTCCTAAAATTGGGGTTAACATTTTATAGGCATCATGGATATCCGCCACATGCTCGTTTCCTGTAGTATGGAATGTAGCGGCTGCCAGAATAAGGATTGCAGCATTGATGAAGAAAGCCAGCATTAATGAAACTGTACTGTCTATGGTGGCAAACTTTATGGCTTCTTTTTTTCCTTCAGTATTGCGGGGATAATCTCTGGTTTGCACAATACTGCTGTGCAGATACAGGTTATGCGGCATTACCGTAGCTCCTAAGATTCCGATTGCAATATAGAGCATGGCAGGATTCTGAATGATTTCCTTTTGTGGAACCAAACCTCCCAGAATTTCATTGAAAGCAGGTTTTGAAATAACGATTTCATATACGAAACACGCCAGAATAATGAAGATAAGTCCACCTACAATACTTTCGATCCATCGGAAGCCTTTTGCCTGAAGTAAAAGGATGATTAATACATCTACTGTTGTAATAACAATTCCCCAGGTCAACGGGATATGAAATAGCAAATTTAACGCAATAGCAGAACCGATGACCTCGGCAAGATCACAGGCGGCAATGGCTATTTCACAGAATACCCAGAGAATAAAATTAGTGGTAGGATTGAAGTGGTCTCTACAGGCCTGGGCAAGATCTCTTTCTGCAACAACACCAAGTTTTACGGATAAGTGCTGTAAAACCATTGCAAAGATATTGGAAATAAGGATGACCGAAAGGAGTGTATAACCGAATTGAGCTCCCCCGGCAATATCTGTGGCCCAGTTTCCCGGGTCCATATAACCTACAGCTATCATCAGTCCTGGTCCTGCAAATGCAAGATACTTTCTCCAGAAAGTTGCATTTTTAGGGACTTTGATTGATGAATAAACCTCTGATAGGGAATGGTTTGTTTTATCTTTTCGCCAGGCGCTTTTTATATTGAAGTTCATAAATGTTAGAAATGACTAACAAATTTAATTAAATAAATGTAAACAGAAAAATCATCGCATAAAAAAATCCCGGAAATTTGCTTTCCGGAATCTAATTTTTATTGAATTTAAAGATTATTTAGCAAATCTTACAGCCATTTTTCTGTCTGCAGCTCTTTCAGCATCAGAAGCTGTAGCATCAACTTTAGCAAATTTACTTCCATAGCCCTCAGCTTCTAAAACCTGAGCACCAACTCCTGCTTTTACTAAAGCAGCCTTGATATATTCAGCTCTGGCCTTTGATAGTTTTACATTGTTGGCTTCGTTTCCGGTTTTGTCTGTATAACCTCCAATTTTGATTTTTGCATCAGGGAAAGCTTTAAGGATAGCCACTAAGTTATCCAATTGTCCTTGTGAACCTGCCTCAAGTTCAGTAGCACTTCCCATTTTGAAATTGACGTGATCGAAGTCGTACCACTTATCTTTCAATGCTGCATCATCAGCGGCATTTTTATAGTTTCCGGATTTCAGGAATGTAATCATCTGATCTTCCATTCCTCCTTTATAACCTTTTAACATCACTCCGTTAAGATCAATGTCTTCATCTGTTTTAGCTGTTGCCGGAGCAGGTGTTGCTGTTCCCGTTGTAGCAGCAGTATCTGTTGCTGTACTGGTTGCTGCTGAGTCAGATGTTGTGGTAGTAGTGGTAGTCGTCTGCTTTTTCTCGCACTGTTTCCATAAGAAATAAGCAGCAGCTATCAATAATAAAAGCGGAAGCAACCATTTCCAGATTGAACCTCCGCCTTGATTATTGTTGTTATTATTTTCAAATCGTTCTCTTACTTCTCTTGCGCCTTCTGAAACATTTTCTCTTGCTGTAGCAACACCTTCAGCGATGTTATCTTTAGCAGTTGACGTTACTGAAGAAACCGTTTCTTTAGCCTGTCCAAACCAATTCTCAGCTCCTAATCCAAAGGATGCCAAAGAAAGACCTGCCGGCAGTAAAGAAGAAACAATGCCTTTCTGATCATGCAGTAAGCTGGAAATACCTGAAGCACCCAGATTATTGTCTGCTGCATATTTTCCAATAGTGCCTACTGTAGCTCCAGTCACCAGGTTTAACAAAGAACCTGCAGAGGTATTGCTTACACCTGAAAAACTGGCAATGGAATTCACTAATGCACCTACTTTATCTCCAAAAATGGAAGACAACAAGTTTGAAATAACAGGACTGCTGGACGAACCTCCTAATAAATTTCCTAAAATTCCACTTGAAGAGGCTTGTGTAATTGCATCCACAACGCCAGGCTTATCTGCATTATTGGCTAATCCACCTACTACAGCAGGTAATAATCCGCCAATTGCTTTAGAAATACCGGATTCACTTTCTCCAAACTGCGATGCAGCCTGTGAAACCAATGCGGGACCTAATTGTCCTTTAATTAAATCAATGACATTTAAAGACATAATAATAAATTTTTTTGATTAATGTTGAGATAAATTTAAACAAAAATCCGTCCAAATGTCACTTTTTTTTGAATATTTCTTTGAATTTTAATGATTTTTTTCTAAATCATTAAAATTTTTAATAAGCTTTTGCAAATAATACACGTCTCTTAGATGGTTTTCCTGAGATCAATGAAATTCCTTCTTCTACATCATCATCCAAAGGAATACATCTGATCGTCGCCTTCGTTTCATCTTTGATCTGTTCCTCTTCTTCAGCTGTCCCATCCCAGTGTGCGTAGATGAATCCACCTTTTTCTTCCAGAACTTTTTTGAATTCTTCATAAGTATCCACTTTCGTGATATTATTTTTTCTGAATTCAAATGCTTTGTTATAAATATCCTGCTGAATGGTTTTCAACAGATCTTCGATATAAGAATCAAGTCCTTCAATAGAACGAACTTCTTTAGTCAGGTTGTCTCTTCTCGCGATTTCCACAGATTTATTTTCAAGGTCTCTAGGTCCCATTGCGATTCTTACAGGAACTCCTTTCAATTCATATTCTGCAAATTTCCATCCTGGTTTGTTCTGGGTGTCATTATCAAACTTCACAGAAATTCCTTTTGCTCTCAGTTTAGCCTGGATATCCAAAGCCACTTCACTGATCTGCTCCAGCTGCTCTTCTCCTTTAAAGATAGGAACAATCACGACCTGGATTGGAGCAAGGGTAGGAGGCAGTACCAATCCGAAATCATCAGAGTGGGTCATGATTAATGCTCCCATCAGACGGGTAGAAGTTCCCCATGAGGTAGCCCATGCATGTTCAATTTTTCCTTCTTTGTTGGTGAATTTTACATCAAATGCTTTTGCGAAATTCTGTCCTAAGAAGTGAGAGGTTCCAGCCTGTAAAGCTTTTCCGTCCTGCATCAATGCTTCAATACAATAAGTTTCATCGGCTCCTGCAAATCTTTCAGAAGGTGTTTTCAACCCCTGAATAACTGGAATAGCCATAAAGTTTTCTGCAAAATCAGCATATACTTTATTCATTTTCTCTGCTTCTTCCACAGCTTCATCTTTTGTAGCGTGAGCGGTGTGCCCTTCCTGCCATAAGAACTCTGCGGTTCTTAAGAAAAGACGTGTTCTCATTTCCCAACGAACAACATTCGCCCATTGGTTGATTAATATCGGCAAGTCTCTGTAAGACTGAATCCAGTTTTTATAGGTATTCCAGATAATTGCTTCTGAAGTAGGACGAACAATAAGTTCTTCTTCCAGTTTTGCATCCGGATCTACAATCAGTTTGGATGGATTGTCCGGATCGGTTTTTAACCTGTAGTGGGTAACAACAGCACATTCTTTTGCAAAACCCTCTGCATTTTTTTCCTCAGCCTCAAACAAGCTCTTGGGCACAAAAAGCGGGAAGTATGCGTTAACGTGACCTGTTTCTTTGAACTTTTTATCCATTTCATCACGCATTTTTTCCCAGATCGCATAGCCATACGGTTTGATCACCATACATCCACGCACGCCTGAGTTTTCAGCTAAATCAGCTTTTACAACCAGCTCATTATACCATTTGCTGTAATCTTCGCTTCTTGAGGTTAATTTTGCCATTATTTTTTTTAATTTTTTTAACTTTTGTACATTATTGTTATCTAAAAATAAAAATCTATTTTTGATAGATTTTTTTACCAGTATTTTGGTACATTTTTGGTACAGATTGCAAATATAATTTAAATTAAAAATTTTTACGTTATCATGAAAAGAAATATACATAAAAATTTGCTTGGTCTGCTAAGATCCAAAGGGATATTAGCCATATCGGGCGGATTATTACTTGTGTCTTGTGGTGCTCAGATGGGAGGGTATAGCGAGACAGATGGGGTGTATTACGACCCCAATAAGGATACGCTACCTGAAGGAGTTATCATCAATGATAGCGGAAACAGAGTAGGAGAATATTATGACTACTATCAGGATTCCAATGTAATTCAGAATGCACAGACGAATTCCAGAGAGCAGCAAAACAGATATAATGATTGGAGCAATACCAACACCAATTGGAATTCCAATGCTACAGATTCAGATTGGGGACTTTATGCAGGTTCACAAACGAACTACTATGACAACTCATGGGGATGGGGATCTCCGTGGGGATGGTATGGTGGTTACAGCCCATATTGGGGCTGGGGCTGGAACCGCGGCTGGGGCTGGGGTGCAAGTATGTCCTGGGGCTGGGGCGGATCATTCGGCTGGGGCTGGGGAGGCTCTTTCGGATGGGGAAGTCCATACTGGGGATACGGCTATGGCGGATACTATGATCCATTCTGGGGCGGATACTACGGAAACCCATATTGGGGATACGGTGGAGGTTACTGGGGTGGTGGCTACTACAACAGACCTGTTTACAGAAGAAGTGGTGTGAGCGGAGGCGGATTCCTGAATACAGGGGTAGCCAATGCAGTTTACAGAACGAATACCAACAATTCAGGTTTCAGAAATACGAATGGTGGTTTCAGAAATACCAATAATAATGGTGGTTTCAGAGACACTAATTCCAACGGAGGTTTCAGAAACAGTAACAGTAATGGCGGATTCAGAAACGGTAACTCGGGAGGTTTCAGAAATACACAGTCTAACGGTGGATTCCGTAATTCTGCACCACAAACAAGACCCAATTACAATTATCAGCAGCCACAGCCAAGATATAACAACAATAACGGAGGTTTCAGATCTAACGACTCAGGAGGTTTCAGATCGAGTGGTGGCTTCAACTCCGGAGGTGGAGGCTTCAGAGGTGGTTCTTCAGGAGGCGGCGGAATGAGATCCGGCGGTGGAGGCAGAGGAGGCTTCAGATAATTTTCAAATTAATAAACTATTTAAAAATAATGTTAAAAAAATCTTTAGTATTAATGAGTATTTCTGCTGCATTTTATGCACAGGCTCAGGATGTTTCTGTCATAAGAAATACGGTAGAGGTTTATTCAAGTACTCCTATGGTGGGATCAGCTAAGTTTAATGCGATGGCTGGAGCTAATGGTGCGCTGGGAGGTGATGCGAATTCTTTGCTTACCAACCCTGCAGGTTTAGGAGTTGCTATTTCAGGAGAGGTTTCAGGAACTTTATCTATTTTAGGAAATAAAAACACGAGTTCGCTGGCGGGGTCTTCAATAGACTACAGCAAAACCAAAGGAGATCTAGGGAATGCCGGAGGAATAATTGCTTTTCCTTTGATGACAGAAACCGGCTGGAAATTCATCAATATTGGTATTAATTTTTCTAACCAGACGCTGGATAATGTAATCCAGACACCGGGTAATAATAATATCGTTTATGCTTTTGATAAGGATGATATTACCAAAGATGCTGCATTAGCAGGGCATATGTATGAAAGATACGGTAACCTGTCAAAGATGAGTTTCGGGGTAGGTGCCAATTATAATCATAATTTATATTTAGGAGCAGGTTTCAATTTTTTCAACGCTTCGTTGGATCAGTATGATAGTTTGTTTTACCGAAATCTGACCAATAATTCCACAGAAGGATTCAGTAAGCAGGATACTCCTTATTCAGAAAGATCATCAGGTTTTTCTGCTTCATTAGGGGTAATCGGTAAGCTAAGTCCTAATTTCAGATTGGGAGCATCTCTTGAAACGCCTACATTCTGGACAATAGACAGAAATTATTATTTCTATAACGATCCTGTGTATGGAGATGATATGGGAGCGGAAAACAGAAAGTTCACTTCGCCGCTTAAAGCAACAGTGAGTGCTGCTTTTGTAGCGAGTAAAAATTTCTCATTGAACGTAGATTATACCCTTGGACTTACAAAGCCTGATTATAAGGTATATGGAGGTGCGGAAAGAGCTTTGAATGATTTCTTTAAAGAAAACTACAAAAATCTTTCTGAAGTAAGAGTGGGAGCGGAGTACAGAGTACAGCAGTTCAGATTGAGAGGAGGTTACGCCTACCAGTCAACTCCTTTTGATGCCCTTACGATCAGCAGATTTAATGATGCAGGTACTGTAGGAGATCAATCGTACAGCAATATGATGCTAAGTGACAGAAATACCCTTTCTTTTGGTATCGGGTATGACTTCAAGTCATTCTATGTAGATGCATCTTATCAGAACATCTCATCTAAGTATACTAATCCTTTCATGAGAGGATATATGGATGGAAATTCTGATTCATCTTATTATTCTGCTAATAACATCTTTGAAAGTGATGCGTATGCGGCAAGTGAGGTGAAAAACAACAGAAATAATTTCTTCCTTACAGTAGGATGGAAATTCTAAGTTAAGATATCAAAAGATATAAAGAGAGGCTGCCCATATTTAGGACAGCCTCTTTTTTGTTGGTTTGAAATTTTTGAATGCTGTTGATTTCCGTATTATTCTTAATCCGGATTCTGCACCAGATTCGGCTGGATCTGGATCTGCTGTTCCGGAATATATTCTACCACTCTGTTATGGGTATAAGGTACTGTATAAAAAGCATTGCTTCCACTTAAATGAGTTCCGGGATATTGTCTGTCGAGATCCAGTTTGTTTCTGAAGACATCGTATCTTCTATGTCCTTCAAAAGCCATTTCCAGCCTTCTCTCCTGTAGAACAATGTCCAGAATAGTCTGCCCTGCTGGGACTGAATTATATACAGGTATTCCTGCTCTTGTTCTGATGATGTTTATGTCTGCGAGTGCTGAGGCAGTATTTCCTTTTTTCGCATAGGCTTCGGCTCTGTTCAGGTATATTTCTGCCAGTCGTACAATAACCGGCGACCATAACTGAGGAACCCCTTCCTGTAATGAACATTTTAAAACATAAAATTTAGGATATCCGTTTCTTTTATCCATATCATTATCAAGGTAGACATAAGTTTTCCCACCGTTTGCGTTAACAAAATAATAGTTTGTTTTATTAGATGCTGCTTCAGATAGTACCTGATAATTGATATTATTCATGGTAAAATAAGTATTTCCATTCTGCTGGAAGGTTTTTTGGAACTGATAGCTGTAGGTTGCGGCCCCGGATGAGCTGGTTCCTTTTTGCACCCAATAGGCTACGGGAACTGCCGGACTGCTGTATTTTGGAGAAATAAACTTCAGTCTTGCATCCTGAGGATTCTGATTGATAAGATCCAGATAAGAGGAAGAAGCGTACATTTCACCCCAGCCTACATTCTGTATGGTGGCATACATAGAACCTATCGTATACCAGCCATCACTATAGTCTCCATCTTTATTATATTTAAATGCAAAAATGGTCTCTGTATTGTTTTCAGGAGTCTTGGTAGCATAGGCAGGCAATTCTGCTTTGGACAGAAGCGTATACTTTCCGGAATTGATGACTTTATCTGCATATTCTATCGCTTTATCATTATTTTCCATGTACAAGTAGACTCTGGAAAGTAAAGCCTGCGCTGCTTCTTTGGATGCATATTTGTTCCCTTTGTCCAGTGTCATCAGTTTTTCAGCTTTTAAAAGATCGCTTACCACCTGATTGTATACTTCTCCTACAGTAGCTCTTGCAGGCAAATCGTTGACATCGTCAGATAGTTTTAAGGGTACTCCGGGATTACCTGTTCCCTGATTATACGGTCTTCCAAAGACGTTGACCATAGAAAAGTATACATAAGCTCTCAGGAAATAATTTTCACCTATGAGCTGATCTGTTTCTGTATCTTTTCCTTCAGCAATCTTTGAGATCAATCTGTTGCAACCGATGATAGCTTTATATCCGGAGGTCCAGATGATATTGGTGCGGTAATTATTTTTAATGCTTTTATAATTATAATAATAAAAGAATGAATCGCTGGTCGTTCCGCTGATATCGACATTGTCACCACCATATTCACTGATCCTGTACAGATTGTTATAAAAGCCGCCACCGTCAGCATCACCTTTAAGCAATGCATAATTTCCTAAGGTAATAGTCTGCAGTCCTGTTGCGTCTGCCAGGACCACATCAGACTCTTTTGAATCATATGGCGAACGGTCTATGTTGCATGCTGTTAATGATAGTATGAGAATGGGAATAAGTATTTTTTTCATAATTATTTTTTTAGAAGGTAAAGTTTAAGCCTAATGAAAATCTTCTTGGAATAGGGTAGATAGCTCCTGCATTGCCAGAATAAGTACTTTGGCTATTATCTCTGAGGCCGACTTCCGGATCCACCCCCGAGAATTTGGTGATGGTGAATAAATTTTCACCCATAATATAAATACTTGCTGATTTGATGTTAATCTTTTCAGTTAAGGAGCCAGGCAGGTTATATCCTATTCTCAGGGACCTTAATTTAACAAAGCTGGCATCTTCAAGATAACGTGACGAAGGCTTATTGGTAAATGTATTATTGTTGAATATGGCAGCCGGATGGGTTGCGATATCTCCAGGTTTTTCCCATCTTGTCCATCCGTTTTCCAAAACCATCTGATTGTAATAAGGATAGGCTCCGTCTGAATCATATAATTCCCTGTACGAATTATATACTTGCCCACCCTGTGAGAAATAAAGGTTTGCGGCAAGGTAAAAATTTCTGATCATAAGATTGGTACTTACAGAGCCGTAATAATCTGGTGTGGCTGCTCCTACTACCTGTACGGTAGCCAGGTTATATTTTGAGGTTGCACTTCTGCTTCCATCCGGATTAATGATCTCCCATTGTGCTTCACCATTTTCCGGATTCACACCCAGCCATTTTCTCATATAGAAAGAAGTGACGTCATATCCTGGTATGGCTACATGATAATTATCTAAAACCTGTGTACTATTATTTCGCGTTGAAAGGATACTGTTTTTATAAGTGCTGATATTGAATCCAAGATCCCAGCTGATATCTTTTGAGCGTATAATGGAGTAATTTACATTGAATTCCCAACCTTTGTTTTTGACATCACCGATATTCATGTATTGTCTTTCAACGCCTGTCAGTGATGGCAGATGGATCAGCATCAGTAAGTCTTTCGTTTTATTATTAAAATAATCAATATTTAAAGTTAGTCTGTTGTTAAATGCCCTGATATCCGTACCAATATTATTTTGGTAGATAGACTCCCAGGTTAGCGCAGAGTTTCCTAGCTGGTACCATGTGGCTCCTATCTGTCCGTCATACTTCTCTGTTAATGTATATAAATCCTGCCAACCGTAGTCCGGGTATGGCGTATTTCCCACAAGTCCCCGGCTGGCTCTAATTTTCCATTCGTTAACAGGTTTTACGTTGAAAAACTTTTCTTTATGAATATTCCATCCTACGCTGTAGGCGTAGAATAAGCCATTTCTCTTGGTGCCGCCGAATGCAGAGGATGATTCGCTTCTTAAGGATCCCTGGACAAAATATTTTTTGTCATATACATACTCTGCGTTAAACAGGAAGGCATTATAGGCACGGTCAATTTTTCTTCCTGATGGCTTTTGTCCTGTGGTTGCACCGGTATTAAATATATCTGTATCCGGTACCACTCCATAAACCCCTGCCTTTGATTCTTTATAGTATTTATCTGTATATTCATAGGCTGCTAAGGCATTGATGTTATGATTTCCAAAATCTTTGTCAAACCTCAGCATCTGGTTGAAAAATTTGTTGATGGTTTTCTGGTAAGACTCTGTCAGTTCACCTTTATTGCTTGTCCCTGCTATAGATCTGGGATCCACATATTCAGTTTTGTCAAAGTTTCTGTAGGTAATATTGTTGGTAGTGATGAATTTCAGATAATCGGTAAACCGGATTTCAGCATCTATATTTCCGATAAGATCCAGCTGATTGCCTTTTTCATAGTTCCACTGAAGGTCATACAGATAACTGCTATGATCCCTTCCATACCAATCACCTGCGTAATCCTCATCTACCCGGATCAGATTTCCATTGGCATCTCTGGGGTTGTCCCACGGCATATTAAGGTACATTTCATCAAGGGATGCACGGGTATTCTTTAATGTAGTATATGATAAGCTGACTTTGGGTTTTAGTATCAACCAGGGCTTTATAGTTTGTTCATGATTGATTCTGAATGAGAGCCTGTTGTATTCATCTCCTTTTATTGTCCCGGTTTCATTATAATAATTTCCTGAAATATAGGTTTTGGAGCTTGATGCTCCTCCCTTGAAATCAATAGTATAATTTTGTACAGTTCCTGTTTGTGTCCCGTCTTTCAGCCAGTTGTAGCCATCGTTTCTAAGAGTTTTAGGAATTTCAGGTGCTCCTTTTAATGAAGTAAAATAATCATACAGCTGCGTTCCGTTCATAAGCTTGAAACGCCCGTTGTTAAACACATTAAAAGAATTATTAAGAGATGCACTTAATGTACCTTTTCCTGAATTTCCTGATTTGGTAAACACCTGTACAATACCATTGGCAGCTCGGGAACCATACAAGGCTGTAGAAGCAGCATCTTTCAGGATGTTGATGCTTTCAATCTGATTGGGATCCAGATTGGGCGCATAGGGCATTACAACACCATCTACTACCCAAAGGGCAGAACTGGGACCATTAATGGTAGAATTCCCCCTGATTTTTACAGTGGCTGAGGAACCGGCAGCCCCGCCATTGGGCATAACCTGAACTCCGGCAGCTTTCCCCTGCAGAAGGCCCGATACACTTGGAGTATTGGAATCCTGAAGCTTTTTGTCGGAAATAACAGAGACAGCGGCGGTAAGACTGGATTTCTTCTGTGCTTTGTAGCCGATAATTACAATGTCATCAATTTTTTTTTCTTCTAAAGAATCTGTTTTCTTTGTGGTCTGGGCTGCCATAAAACCCGTCATTAAGAAAAAACAGACTGATGTTGTTAAGTTTTTTTGTTTTTTCATACAATTTTTAGATGATGGTAATGTGGCTAATGTACGAAAAACAATGTATTGTTATTAATAGTTTGTTAAAAAATGTTAAACAATGTGTTTTATTGTGTTTTTAAATGTAAATATTTAATTTTTATTTATTTTTTAATGTAAAATATTTTTAAAAAAACAAATTTTAACTTATTTGTCTAAAATGCTATAAGTAAAGATGAACGGGTATATCGTGGAAAATATATATTATTAATACAACCTAAAATGAAAAAGCTCCGGATTCCGAAGCTTTTTTTATTGTTTAATGAGAATGAGCAGGGGGATGTTGATGGAAAACATGCATCATCAATGCGAGTGAAACTCCTAAAACAACCAGCCCGATTTTTACCCAATCGATATTGTGATTTTTATTGCTTTCAAAAATGATCACGGATGAGATATGAAGGAAAATCCCTCCTACAATAGCCAGGAAATAAGGCTGAAGGTCAGGATTGAAATAATTTCCTAATAACATTCCCATTGGAGAAGCCAATGCAAATAAAGCTACAATGAGAATAGAAGGATAAGATGAGGAACTTTTTGATTCTCCCCTTCTGTTAAATAAAAATGCACCCAGAATAAATGAAATAGGAAGATTGTGAAATACAATTCCCCAAAGGTAAGGCGACATTTCGTGCTGCTCGTTAGCCAAAGGAATTCCTTCAATAAAAGCATGAATGAATAATCCTACCATTAACGCAACAGGAAGAATATTGTGTTCACTATGATGATGGAAGTGCCCGTGTTCAAAACCTTTGGTAAGAGCTTCCAGGATCATCTGCAGCAGAACTCCCGCGATTACGAATATCCCAAGGCTGCTGCTTCCGGAAGAGGTATACACCTGAGGGAAGACTTCGTTGAGACAGATTGTAATCAAAAAACCGGCACTCAGTATCAATAGATTTTTGGCCAGCTTCTCTTTTTTACCAAAGTGTTTTCCAAGGAATACTCCTGTTACGACACTTAAAATCAGTAAAAGTACTGTTGTCATTATTTTTTCTTAAATAAATTGATGCAACGCGGGGAATTTTCTTTCTTAAATTCATTCAGCTGATAATCTCCCCAGATTTTTATTCTTTCAAACCCACATTCAGAAGCATAGGCATGAATGGCTTCCAAAGTATGGAGTTTTACTTTTTCAAAGAAATGAAACGGCTTACCGTCAGCCTCAAAACGGATGTCTTTGATGACATGTCTTCCTTCGATCTTCTTTAAAATTCTGAACTCAATATTTCCTCTCGTGATCGTTGTTTCAGGAATTAAAGTGCTTCTTACAAATTCCTCATTCAGGTAGTCCAGTACAAAATATCCTCCTGGTTTTAAAGCATTGTAAACGGATTGAAATACTTTCTTATCATCATTTTCATTGTCAAAATACCCAAAACTGGTAAACAGATTGAATACAGCATCCATAGGATCTGCATCAATAGGGTTTCTCATATCATGAACTTCAAAAAGCAGCGTTTGATTTTCATATTGTTTGTCAGATTCAATACTTTGTCTTGAAAGGTCCAGTCCCAAAACATCATACCCTAATTTGTTAAGGAAAACAGAGTGTCTTCCCTTTCCGCAGGCAAGATCTATGATTTTCGACTGAGGCGGAAGCTGAAGATCCGCTGTGAGCTTTGTAATGAAGTTTTCAGCTTCAGTATAGTCTCTGTTGCTATAAAGCAAATGATAATAAGGGGTATCAAACCAAGATTCAAACCATTCCATAATGCAAAAATAACTAAATTTGTGCGGTTAAAAGCAAAGTATTTTACAACATTAAGAGATTGAAAAATTCAATTGGATAAGAACTTGGGTGGTTAATCTTTTAATTTTTAAAGCTTTAAATCTTTTAATACATACTTATGGATACAGAAAATATTAAAATACAGATAAAGACATTCTTCGGATTGGAGCAGATTCTGGCGGAAGAAATCAAAAAATTGGGCGGAAGAAATGTTGAAATTAAAAACAGAGCAGTAAACTGTGAAGGGGATCTTGGTTTTCTTTATAAAATCAATTACTCTGCGAGAACAGCATTGAAAATCCTGGTGCCGATTCATGAATTCAAAGCTTTTAATCAGCACCAGTTCTATGACAGATTATTCAAATTTGAATGGGAGAACTTTATGGATGTAGATCAGTCTTTCTCTATTGATGCTACTGTCAATTCTGAAACGTTCAAGCATTCTCAGTTTGTAACCTTAAAAATGAAGGATGCGATCGTGGATTATTTCCAGGAAAAATTCAAAAGACGTCCTAATGTAGAAACGAGAAATCCGGATATCAAATTCCACCTTCATATAGACCGAGAATTGGTCATGATTTCAATGGATTCTTCAGGAGATCCTTTGTTTAAAAGAGGATACAGAAGAGAACAGGGAGAAGCGCCTATCAACGAAGTATTGGCAAGCGGAATGCTTCAGCTGGCAGGCTGGGACGGAAAAGGTAATTTCCTTGATCCGATGTGCGGTTCTGGAACATTATTGATTGAAGCAGCAATGATTGCAATGGATCTTCCGGCTCAGATTTTCAGAAAAAGGTTCGGATTCCAGAACTGGAATAACTATGATGCAGACTTGTTTGCAAAAATTAAAGAATTCAGAATCAACAGAATCAGACAGTTTGATGGAAAGATTGTTGGATATGACATCGATGCGAGAATGCTGAATGCGGCAAGAATGAACGTGGAAGCAGCGGAAATGGAAGATGTGATTGAGATTAAAAAACAAAACTTCTTTGATTCTAAAAAAGAACTGTTCCCTTTATTAATGGTATTCAATCCGCCATATGATGAGAGAATTTCCATCAATGATGATGATTTCTACAAGAAAATAGGAGATACCTTTAAAACCCATTATCCGAATACCTTAGCATGGCTGATCTCTTCCGATCTGGAAGCGGTGAAGAAAATCGGTTTACGTCCTTCAAGAAAGATCAAACTTTTCAACGGAAAACTGGAGACAAGGTTTTTACAGTATGAAATGTATGAAGGAACGAAGAAGGTACATAAACTGGAAGAAAATAAATAGCAAGAAAAAGTGCTGGGAGATTTTTTTGATCTATTAGATACTCTATTTAGTGTGTCCGGGCTGTTTCAGAGCGGTTCGGGATCATCACGTTTAAGCTCCGATAGAAAGAGCCTGAATTATGATGAGAAACCTCAAAAGAAAGAATCTAAGAGATCAAAATACTTCACAGAGATAGTAGGTGCCTTAGCTGTGGTATTGGCAACATTTTCTTTTTTTATTGTTTTTAAAGATCCGTTGCCTGTACAAAACTATACACGAACCCTAGTGGTGGCTTCTTTAATAGGAACTGGTATTTCACTTATAGTGTTTTTTATTTTGCACGTTTTGGAACTTTATTATTTTAAAACGCTGTTCAAGCTACTTCTTTTCAGTTGTTCCGTAATCGCTTTTTTTGTTTCGGCAGTATTATATATCTACTTTAGATCGGGATTTTTTATATAATAGGACATAAATAGTATGAAGGAACGAAGAAAGTTTATAAATTGGGAGATAATAAATAATAACCTCTGAGATTAGAAATGTCCTGGAATTTTTTTGACATATTTGATGTAATTTTTGATTTACTAGATCTGTTTGGTTCTGGATCAAAATCGTCACGGTCATCACCTTCAAAACCTGAAAGAAAAGCTTTAAATCATCATGTGATATCTCAAAAGAAGCAATTAAAAGATACAGATATTCCAAAGAAAAAATAACTTGTCATACATTATAAGTTTAATTAAAACAATAAAAGGTTGTACAGATTAGTACAACCTTTTTGTTTTTATCGTGCCATTGAAGGGGCAAATCCATATTGCTTTTTAAAGGCATGCGAAAAATGCGACAGGTCTTCAAAACCTACTTCCAGAAAAACATCGGAAGGCTTTTTATTTTTTTCTGACAAATGATAATAGGCCAGTTCAAGACGTTTTTGAGTAAGCCACCGCTGTGGAGTTGTCTGAAAAAGCTTTCTGAAATCCCGGTTGAAAGTAGATAAACTCCTTCCTGTAAGGTATCCGAATCGTTCCAATGGCATATTGAACATATAATTTTTTTCCATAAAACTGATCAGATCTACTTTTCCCGGCTCATCAAAATCAGCGAGTATGTAATCTATATCCGGATCAATTTCCCTTACAATACTGATAGCTTCAGTGATTTTTAAATGGGCAATATTCTCAGGAAGCGGACCTTCCATTTCAAAATAAGGTATGAGCGACGCAAGACAGCTGTTCAGAAGCGGATGACTGCTGAAACTATGAATGCTGGCTTTGTGATTTCCGGTCTTCCTCTGCTCATCAACAGAACTGTAAAAATTCTTCAGGCGTTCTGTGGTAAGATGCATGACTACTGCTTTATGCGGAAGCCCGTCTTTAGGATAATTGATAATCGTGGCAAGATGGTTTCTTGGAATCAGGAAAATATCTCCAGCTTTGAAAACATAGGTTTTATCTGCCTGAATAATTTTTGTTTCTCCTGATATGAACCAAACCAGCATATGGTATTCAAAAACTGTTTCCGTTTTGAAGAGCTTGTCATCATAACTGGAAAGCTTGATATCCGGCGTGAGGTATTGTATCTGGAAATCCATTGTCAAAAGTTTTTCATTACAAATGTATTTAAAAAAACAGTTATTGGGTATCAAAGCTGAATCCCAGCATTTCTTCGCTTAATTTCCATAAACGGGCAGCATTGTTTTTGTCGATGGAATAAGGTTGTACCCCACGAATTGTAGCCGGTTCATCAAATCTGTGGTCAATTTGCCCTCTGTCTACCTCTGCAATATCACAGTTTTCACAATACACTCCGCCAATACCGTTAAGTTGAGGCGTTACGGCACACCATATTGTTGTTGCAGCCCCTTGTGGGATGGTCTTTAATCGTGCTTCAACTTCAGGTTTTATATTTCCGTTTTCGTCATGCGTTCCAAGCTGTTTAAAAAGCTCAACAGGTTCTTCTCTGCCCAGATCAGTACCATATACAGAACCGGGATGGAGAGAATAAGCTCTGATATTGAATTCTTTTCCTCTTTCATCGAGTTCTACAGCAAACAGATTGCAAGCTGTTTTAGATTGTCCATATCCGGAAAGGGTATCGTAATCCCTTTTTTCAAAATTAAGATCTTCAAAATTAAAAGGTGCCATCTGGTGCCCGTACGAAGAAACACTGATAACCCTTGCTCCATCTGCTTTTTTCAGAGCCGGCCATAATTTTGAGGTGAGATGGAACTGTCCAAGATAATTGGTCGCCAGTTGAGATTCAAAACCTCTGCTGTCTCTGCGGAGCGGTACCCACATAATCCCGGCATTATTAATAAGAAGATCCAGTTTTCTGCCTGATGAGACAAATCTTTCTGCAAAGGCATCAATGGATGCCGGATCCATCAGATCCATTTTTTCAAGTTCGATATTTTCAATTCCTGTAAGGTTTTTTCCTGCCTTTTCAATATCTCTTGCAGGAATAATGACATGGGCTCCGGCTGAAGTGAGTACTTTTGTAGTTTCAAGTCCGATTCCTGCATAGCCACCGGTAATGATTACTGTTTTTCCGGTAAGATCAATTCCCTGAATAACTTCCTGCGCTGTTGAATAAGCATTAAAGCCTGACTGAACGGGTTGCTGTAATGTGCTGATAATTGGTTCCATTTTTTTGTTGGTTTAAATTTCTATAGCAAAATTAGGAGGGATTCCGGATGTTTATTTTGTTTAAAATGCCAAATTACTTGGTTCAGAATTTCATTGATAAAATACATACAGTGAGAAGAATACAAGGTAACATCGTTAATTTATCTGAATAAGCTGTTAAACTGTTTGTAGGTTGTTCTGCGAATAAGTAATTTTGAAAAATTTTCAATTTGAAGCCTACTATTTCTATTGTCGTTGCCATTTACAACCGGAAAGATGAACTTTTTGAGTTGCTGACTTCTCTTACTCAACAGACAGATAAGGAGTTTGAGATCATTATCGTGGATGACGGTTCTCTGATCGATCTGAAACCTACTATCAAAAACTTTGAACAGGGATTGGATATTAAATATTTCAGAAAAGATAACTCAGGACCGGGACTGACAAGAAATTACGGAGCAGCAAGAGCTGCTAACGAATGGCTGGTATTTGTAGACAGTGATGTTATTGTTGAAAAAGATTATATTGAGCATATTAAAAATGATATCCTTACCATTCCCTGTGATGCGTTTGGTGGGGCCGATAAAGCGCATAAAGGATTTAATCTGATGCAGAAAGCTATTTCGTATTCCATGACGTCTGTATTTACTACCGGAGGAATCAGGGGAAGTAAGAAAGCGGTTTCGAAATTTCAGCCCAGAAGTTTCAATATGGGGGTGAAAAAAGAAGTCTTTAAAAAAGTAGGCGGATTTTCCGAAATGAGAATTGGTGAAGATCCGGATCTTTCCATGACCCTATGGGAAAACGGTTTTACTACTGCTTTTTTTGATGATATCGCTGTATATCATAAACGTAGGGTTGATTTTGGAAAATTCTCCAAACAGGTCTATCAGTTTGGCTGTGCAAGACCGATTCTTAACCAGAGACACCCGAATTATGTAAAAATTTCCTTTGCTTTTCCTACTTTATTTATGCTGGGATATGTAATGGGCTTTCTGGAGTATTTTATTATGGGAAGAGGAATCATCCTTGCCTTTTATGGATTGTATACCTTTCTGGTGTTGTTTCACGCTTTATTACTGACAAAAAATATCAGTATTGCCGGAATGGCAGTTATTTCCACGTATATTCAGATGTTTTCTTACGGATACGGATTTTTAAAGTCCTGGATTTTGCTGAATGTTTTCAGAATGAAACCCGAGGATGCTTTTCCGCATCATTATTATAAGAAATAGCAGGGATAATTATCTGTAAAGGAAATTCAATATGAATGGGCTTTAGCCCATTCATCAAAATAAATAAAATCTTCCAATGGCTTTAGATTCTGTGTTAACTTCCAAATATTTTTTATACATTTATATTTATAAAAGCGACCTTGAGTTAGCTTGCGTAGGGTGAACGTCTTTGATTTTTACCCTACTTTCTTCAAAATCTATCTG
>NZ_JAJFZH010000023.1:0-71428 GCF_020733145.1 Chryseobacterium sp. X308 | reverse complement strand
TTCCTGATCAAAAGAAATTTATTTTTAAGAATTAGATAAAAACTTATCTTTGTGCCTGATTAAAATTGATATGTTTTTAAAGTCCGAATATCAGGTTGTCTTTTCGAAGCCAAAAAAATCGATACTATCTAACATTGAAGAAAGTATATTTAAGAGCTTTCCTGATTATAATGGTAAAAAATTTAAAGGTGAAGTAACTGATGATGGATTTGAAGTAAAAGTGATGGGGAATGAACACTTGTCTTTTATAGGAAAATTTGTTTCAGACAAATATAATGAAGAGCATCTTAAAGTATCCATTGGAGTTAAATATTTCGATGTACTCATTCTTGTTCTTCTTTTAGGGGTTTTTGTTCCTTTTTATACGGATGAAAATTCTGGAACCACGTATGAAATTATATTGATCTTTCTTGGGCTGGCTATTTTTATGGGATATTCTTATTACAAAAATGTAAAGGATATGAAAAAGATTTTTTTTGATGTACTGAAGAATTTCGACCAGGATTGTAAAATTATTTCTATCAATAAATTTATTTATTAAAATGCTTTACACAATAATCAAAGCGCTGCACATTATCTTCATGGTAAGCTACTTTGCGGGAATTTTTTACCTCGTGAGGATTTTCGTTTATTATAAAGATACCGATGAATTTCCGGAAGAAAAAAAGAAAATTCTGAGAGAGCAGTACACTTTTATGGCCAGAAGACTGTGGAATATTATTACCGTTCCGGCGGGAGTAATCATGGCCGTTTGCGGATTGGTGATGATCTTTTTAAACCCGGGATTAATGAAGATGGGATGGTTTCATCTAAAACTGACCTTCCTGATCGGGCTTGCCATCTATCATTACTGGTGCTGGAAAAAAGTCCTTCATTTAAAAGAATTACATGGAGATACACTGCCGATTGCCAATATCAAACTGAGACAGGCGAATGAAATTGCAACGTTCATTCTGTTTCTGGTGGTATTTACCGTTATTTTAAAATCGGTGGTGATTGAATACTGGTGGCAATTAATTGCAGGATTTTTCGTTCTTGTATTTCTGATTATGATGACAGTGAAACTGGTTAATAAAAATAAAAAAAACAAATAATTGTAGAGTAGGGCGCATGTCCGAATATATTCATCCTTTCTACATCTTATAAAAAAACTATGATTGCAATTTTAAAGAAAGAACTTTGGAGTTACTTTGGAAACTGGAGCGCATGGGTGATTATTGCCGCTTTCAGTTTGATAGCGACTCTTTTTCTGTTCTTTTTCGACAACGACTCTAATATTTTTGAGATTGGAATGGCCTCATTGCAGAGCTATTTCGTATTGGTTCCATGGCTGTTAATGTTTATCATTCCGGCCCTTTCCATGAAAACTTTTGCGGAAGAACAGCAAACCGGAACATTAAACTGGCTTTTTTCACAACCGTTAAAAGTTTCAGAACTGGTGACAGGTAAATTCCTTTCCGTATGGATTGTAGGAATTTTATGTCTTATTCCATCATTAATTTATCTTTATACGGTATATGTTTTGGGAGTTCCTGCAGGAAATATTGATCTGGGAATGACTTTCGGAAGTTATATTGGACTGATAATCTTAATCGCAGCGTTTTCAGCAGTAGGAATCCTGGCTTCTTCATTATCACAGAATCAGATTATGGCTTATCTGCTGGGCGTTTTTATGTGCTTCATCATGTATTTTGGAATCGAACAGCTGGCAAGTTATAAACTATTGGGTGGTGCAGATTTTATCCTTCAGAATATTGGCTTCTATCAGCATTTCTTAGGCTTCACAAGAGGACTTATTGATGCTAAAGATGTGGCGTATTTTGTACTTGTCATCGGCGCTTCATTAGTATTGGCTAATCATTTTATTAACAAAAAGAAGTAGAAGTATGAAGAAGTTCAATGCTAAATCTCCACTGGGAATTTTCTTAATTGCAATTGTTCCTTTGGTTATTATCCTGACCTATTCGGGAATCAGATTAGACTTAACAAAAGAAAAAAGATATACCCTTTCTGATAACACCATCAAAGTACTGGAGTCTGTTAAAAAGCCTCTGACGGTTGAAGTGTATCTGGAAGGCGACTTTCCGGCAAGTTTCAAACAGCTGCAAAGCGAAACGAAATTCATGCTGGAAGAATTCAGAAAAATTAATCCGAAGATTGATTTCAAATTCATTGATCCGATTAAAACAAAAATGTCTCAGGACACTTTGATGGCCATGGGAATGCAGCCGTCTATTCTTCCGGATGTAAAAGACGGGAAAATCTCACAGATCACCCTTTTCCCTTACGCTGTGATTAAATATGGAAATGACGGGGTTTCTATTCCTTTAGTGGTTCAGCAGGCCGGAATTGATGCCGATCAGCAGCTGACAAGATCGATTGAAGGACTGGAGTACAATCTTGTTTCCAACATTAAAAACATTGCAGCCGCAAAGAGAAAGAAGGTCGGAATCCTGGTCAACCATGATGAGCTGAATCCGGATGAATTCCAGGGATTTGTACAGCTGGCCATGGAAAACTATGATGCCGGACCTATCATTCCTAAAAATCAGACTGAACTTTCACTGGAAGATGTTCCTTTATTAAAGCAGATGAGTGCCCTGGTGATTGCAAAACCAAGAAAAGCTTTTACCGATAATGAAAAAGTAATTCTGGACCAGTACATCATGAACGGAGGAAAAACCCTTTGGATGATTGATGCTGTAAATGCTGAAATGGATACACTGACAAGATCCAAAAAAGTAATGCCTTTCCCTGTCGATATCAATATGACAGACTTCTTTTTCAATTACGGGCTGAGAATCAATCCTGCGTTGGTAAAAGACGTGAAAAAGTTTGCCCTGTTAAGACTGGTTACAGGAGAAGTGAGTGGAAATCCTCAGTACACAAGCTTACCTTGGCCTTATTATCCACTTGGAATTGCCGAAAATAATAATCCGGTTACAAAGAATATCAACCCTGTAAAATTTGAATTCCCGACTTCCATCGATACTTTAGGAGGTAGAAAGAATATCAAAACAAAAGTCCTTTTTGAATCGAGTGAAAGAACTTTATTGAAACAGGTTCCGAATTATGTGGATCTGAAAGAAATTGCAAGCGTAGACAGCCTTGGACAAATGGAGAAACCAAGTACACCGAAGATCTTCGCTGTAGCCTTGGAAGGAAAGTTCAATTCTGCGTATGCATCGAGAATTGAGAGAAAATCTTACCCTGGATTTAAAACATCCAGCCCGGAAAACAAAATGATTGTGATTGCAGACGGTGATGTGGGTAGAAATAAAGTAATCAAAGGAAAACCACTTCCATTAGGGGTAGATCTGTTAACGAACGAACAGTTTGGAAACGAACAGTTCCTGAGAAATGCATTGGATTATCTTTTGGATGACAGCAATCTGATGGAACTGAGAAACAGAAACATTGAAGAAAGACTTCTCGACAGGCAAAGAATTACGGAAGAGAAATCGACCTGGCAGTGGATCAATTTACTGCTTCCACTGGCTATTATCGGCCTTATCGGAGGACTGTTCTTCTGGTTAAGGAAAAAGAAATTTGGATAAAATATAAAAAATTCCGGTAGAACATCTTCCGGAATTTTTATTTTAAAAACTTATTATTGAGTAGTTGTTCAGACTTATAAAAAATGTTGAATATATTAAAAACCATTAAGAAGGATTTAAGAAATAAAGTATAGTTAAAGTAAATCATTCTGATTTTTAAGCTTAAAGCGAAGCTTATCTTAATACTCTCAACAACTTAATACAATCTTAATGTTTCATAAATAAAAGTCTAAACAAATTCTGAGTTGTAATAATCTTAATTAATAATTCACCCTTCCAATACAGAAATAAGGTGTTCCCATTTCAGCTGTTTTGCATAATCTAATGCTGTTTTCCCTTTTTTAGACCGGATATTTTTATCTGCTCCGGCTTCTAAAGCAACCTGTACTGTGGTTAGATTTCCTGCAATCGTTTCTTTGTGAAGAAGCGTCAGTCCGTCTTCATCGGTTTGGGTAAGTTCATCCGGATATTGTTGTAAAAACTTTGCAAATTCTTCCTTCATATTTTTACTCATCGGATGTTCAATAAGATTTTCCGGATTTTCTTTCTGGTTATTGACAACAAGGATGTCATTAAAGTCTCCGAAATCCAACTGCCATGCATTATCATGTTCCTTTCTTTCTGCAACAGACATGTCAGCACGCATTTTCTGTATGGTAAATCCGCCGTAAGCTTTCGGAAGTGGAGAAGATGAGGATGAAAATAACTTGGAAAGTCCCTTTGGTTTCTGTACACTCGGAGTGATGGCAAAAAGCCAGTCGCTGATATTGCTTAAAGGAATTTCCACATAATCACCCACCTGGACGTTCTTAAGACTATTAGGTTCATTAATCAAATATCCTCTCACGTAATCTCCGTCAAAAAATATTTCATTAATCCACATATGTTCTACCAGGCTTTCTCCGGTTTCTTCATCCTGTTCTTCAAAAGCTGTTTTAACGCATGATACATTAAGTCCGGGAATGATTCTTCTGTATTCCCAGGACTGTTCGCGCCAGAAATACTTAAAGGTTTCCTGAGCTTTTCTGTAAGCTTCAATCATTTGCGGGTCATTTCCGTCTGCAAAAAAAATTGGGTTCTCTTCCATTTAATAACTGGGGATGTGGTGTGTTAAAGAATATAAGATTATTGCTGATAGGCTTGTTTGGGAAGTAAGGCTGCTGTTTTGTAATAGCTGATGTCAGTAGGGATCTGTGCCTGAAGATCTTCGAAAGTATCATAATCATAATGGATCCAGTTTTCTTCATTGTCCGGGTCAGGTGTTTTATCTACAGCCAGTTCCAGTTTTCCGTCTTCCTGATAGCTGCATTCTATGGCAGCATATTTTTCACCGTTTTCGTCATTCGTATACCAGCATTTTATGGTTCTTTCAAGGTGTGGTTGGTGGGTTTCGTTATCGATGACCTGTGAGCAGATAAAGTTTTCAGGATCGTCCGTTTTGAAAACAGTTTTGGAAATGAGGGGCAGATCATCTACGGATAAAGAATATAATTTATTGGTAGAAATAATATAGCCATCGGCAGTTTCTTTTCTTTCGATATCAAAAAAGTCAGATTTTTCTTTGAGATAATCCACGACCTTCGCCTCGTCTTCCTCGTCACTTAGAAAATAATTGATGTTGTAAACACTGTCTTCATTGATGAATTCAATTTCTTTCAGGAAATCGGAGCCTTCTTCATAATAATACAGATGATATTCGCTTAGCTTCACAGCTTTACTTTTAGAGATGATTTCTCCAAAAATGTTTTTGTACACTTTTCTCATTTTTAATCATGTTAGTTTGTTTCATCTATTAGTTTAAGTGGTAGTGCAAAGATAAGTTTTCTTTTTTTATCTCAACCTGAAGTATAAAGTGGTATTTATTTCGTAAGTATTCTATATATCCTTTATAAAATCCTCATATTCGTAGTAAAACCTTTCGAAACCGTCCATTTTGTCCACAAAAAATTCAAAAATTTCTTGCCAGGTATTTTTATTAAAAACGGAAACATTATGTTTTTCAACCCATATCCTGCTGATGATCTTACCATTTTCAAGAGTGAAATATTCTTCCTTCTGAAAATCTCCGATGAAATCTTTTAATATATCCTCCAAAGACCAGATCTTCTCATAATAGGCATTTCGGAAAATTTCATCTTTCATTTCGATATCCAGAGAAACTTCTGCTTTTTTATTGTCGGCAGAAAACTTAAATGCCATGTCCTTGATTTTGGTATCATAAAGAATCCATTTTCTGGGAAATGATCTTCCGAAAGCTGTCCAAAATTCTTTTTTTAATTGCTGTGCTTCTTGTTTGCTGAACATATGGCAAACATAATGATTTAATAGGAGAAAGGCAAAATTGTGGTACCTAAAACCGTAAAATTACGGATAGATACACCTACATTTTTTTTCGTTTGTTAATCCTGTTTTTCAGGTCTTTTTCAAATATTAAACAATTTTCGTATTTTTGCTTTAATGCTTTCAAAAAAATCTCAATATGCTTTTAAGGCGCTGTCATATCTTGTAGAAAAAAGAAATGACGGCCCGATTCTTATTTCTGAAATTGCGGAACATAAAAAAATTCCTTTAAAGTTTTTGGAAAACATCCTTCTTGAACTGAAAAAAGCGGAAATCCTCGACAGTAAAAAAGGAAAGGGTGGAGGATACTTTTTCAAAGAAAATCCGGAAAATGTGAAACTGGCAAAGATCATCCGTCTTGTCAACGGTCCTATTGCGATGCTTCCCTGCGTAAGTCTCAATTTTTATGAAAAATGTGATGACTGCAATGAAGATCACTGCGGGCTTCATGATGTCCTGATAGAAGTTCGCGATGCTTCTCTGAATATTCTGGAAAGTAAAACTTTAATGGATCTGGTGGATTAACCCGGTCCTTTTTTTTGAATTAATAGTCTACTTTTTTTGTAGGATAAATATTTTATCAGATATTTGCACTACTTCAAATGAATAAACTATGATTTCAAAAGAAGAATCAAACCAATTACAAAAGCTTGCCCGCTCCATTACTGCAGTGCATTCTGATGCTGCATATAGCATACCTGAAAATATTTCCTTGTACAGAAGCGCAGAAAACATACGATCGTTAGATATCCTTATTTTCAATGTGACGGATAATCAGAAAATACAGACCAAAACGATTTTTTAATATGGTGATTTCAAGAAAAATTCAGGTAAGGTTGAATGTCCTTTTGGGGACGGCTGCTATTATATCCATTGCTGTTTTTTCCATGTATGAACTGGGATATCTGGAAGAACTACAGACCATCCTGGCCAAAGATCACTATATTTTTTACTGGATGCTCCTGGTAGGTGTTTTTGCAGAAATTGTGGCAGGTTCCATGGGAATGGGATATGGAGTTATTTGTACCACAACCCTTATGCTCCTCAATATTCCGCCGCATATTGTAAGTGCGAGTATTCATTCTGCAGAAAGTTTTACTACTGCTGCGGGAAGTCTCAGCCACATTAAACTGAAAAATGTAAGCAAAAGTCTGGTGAAAAAGCTAGCTATTCCGGCTGTGATAGGAGCAATTATCGGAGCTGTCAGTCTTACTTATCTTGGAGAGTATTATGCGAAAATCACCAAAACACTCATTGCTTTTTACACTTTATACCTTGGATTCCAAATCCTGTCAAATGCATTTAAGAAAAAACAGAGCAAAGCCCTGAAAAGAAAAACCAATCTAACCAGACTTGGCGTGATAGGAGGTTTTATAGATTCCTTTGCCGGAGGAGGCTGGGGGCCTTTGGTGACCGGAACACTCATTAAAAATGCTTTCACCCCAAGATTTGCCGTAGGAAGTTCTACCGTGGCCAAATTTATTCTTACCATAACGGCTGCCGTTACCTTTTTCTTTACCCTGGGAATCCAGCACTGGAATATCATTCTCGGGCTTTTGATCGGTGGAATTGTGACCGCTCCTTTTTCAGCAATGCTTACTGCCAGGCTTCCTGTAAAGAAAATGTTTGTGATTATCGGAACCCTGGTGATTGTAATGAGTTCTATAACTATTTATAAATCAGTTTTTAATTAAAAATTATGTTGGGTGTGGAAAAATAAAAGGCTTAAAAAGATATTTGGTTTTGAAAATATTTTACTTTTACATCACTAAATATTAGAACATGAATTTACATATCATTGCACTTTTTAAGTTTAATGAAAATTATCTGATGGACGCTGTAGAGCTGTTTCAGAACCTTGTGAAAGAAACAAGAAAAGAAGAAGGCTGTCTGCAGTACGATCTTATTGAAGATAAAGATAATAAAGGAACTTTCTTCCTGATCGAGCTTTGGGAAAGCGTAGAACATCATAACAGGCATAACGGTCAGGATCACCTTTTGGATTTCCGTAAGGATGCTTCAAAAATTATGGAAAGTTCTGCAGAAGTTTATAAAGGATTTAAAATATATTAATGGTATTGAAGGATTTAAAGATTTAAAAATTTAATGATTTAAAGAAGAGTCTTATACCAATAGAAAATAAAAGGCGGTTTCAACAATCTGAAACCGCCTTTTTATTAGAAAAAATAGAAAGTATTAAAATTGAAAGTTTATTTTACGATAAGCTTTTTCGTCTCCGAATGGCCACCGTAAGTAATTTTTACAAGGTAATTTCCTGAAGTAAGGGTAGAAAGATTCAAATCCTGCTTATAAAAACCAGCCTGGTTGGTAAGTTCATCTGAATAGACCTTTTTCCCGGTCTGGTCATAGACCTCTACATTTCCCTTATTACCTGTTTTTTCTTTAACATCAAAAAGAACCGTTACTTTTTTATCCGCCGTAGTTGGATTAGGATAAATACCGAAAGAGGCTTTTTTTCCAACTTCAGTTATCCCTAACGTTTCCGTGATTTTTTTGTATTTGAAATACATATTTCCTGTACTGGCACCACCATTGGTTGTGAAGTACATTCTGTAGTAATCATTTCCTTTTTTGACGTAGTAGACCACATCATTTTTCACCGTCCCGATCCCTTTCCAAGAGTGTCCTACCGTAGTGATAGCAGATGAGAAACTTGCATTGGCAGGAATAGCATATGCTGCGGTTTGCTGCGTTTCAGGCTGAACCATTGCCACTTTTACGTTCGGACTTTGAATGGCTCCTGAAAGCGGGTACATCTGCACACCCATATAGAACGTGTAATATTTGGTGAATACGAAATCCCATGCCGTTCTGGAAGGCTCAAGATTGGGAACTTTTTCTCCGGTATCAAATGAGAAATAGTTGAAATATGAATCATCTGTTCCGTTGGCGATCGTTCTTGTTTCCGTAGCTCCCCATGAAGTCCCGTTCCATTTTGAATACTTGAAGGTATATCCTGCAAAAGCATCTTCAATGGCAAACTTGATATAAGTTCCTGAAGCATATTTTAAAACAAAAATAGCTTTCCCCTGAATGTGGTGGTTCACCGGGTTATAAACGCCCCATCCGGTTGAAGGAATATTGGGGTTTGGAGAGGTTACTGGTCCCTGTTCAAAAGCTCCCTGGCTCCAGTCAGTGGTCTGGTCCGGATTGTAAAGAGGATCTCCCCATGAAGCTTCATTGCTGATGCTGATGTTATCCCAGTCTGCTAAGTTGGTTGATGCACTGAATACTTCAATATCTTTAGCATCATTGACTCTGGATCCGAATGCATAGTTTGAGTTCCTATAAAAAGCAATATCCCACGTATTGGCTGGCTGAGAAACCATATTACCATCTGCAAGGTTTACAAACACGCGGTTTTGGTATCCGCTTCCCATGGTCATATTTACCTGTGAGTATCCCAACGCGTCAGTCTGCGCCAAAACAGTCTGCTGAACAGACAATGCCAGTACTGATGCCAATAATAGTTTTGTTTTCATAATTTATTTTTTAAATCCTTATTTAGAATGATTCCACAAAAGTATATAATTATTTTTAATCAGTCTAAATAAAAACATGATTTTTATCGTGTTTTTATTTTAATCCTTATGATAAACAGAGAAAATCGGACATAGAAAAGCCGGCAGGATCACTCCTGTCGGCTTTAAAAAGGTCAATAATAGTCTAATAAACCTTATTTTTTAATGAATTTTGATTGGATCAATCTGCCTTCTGCAGTCTCAATATTCATATAATATACTCCTGTCTGAAGCGTGCTGATATCAAATCTTTGTCCGTTCAGTTTCCCTTCTGCTGCTTTTTGTCCTGCTGCAGAATAGATCTGAATGTTTTTAGGATCTTTTTTGACAATGAATTCTATTGCAGACTGATCAGAATTTAAGGCAAATCTGAAATTTTCTGTCGATTTATGGTTGTCTGATACGCCTAAAGAAGCAGTCGTGTTATACACTACATTATCCACCTGAATCGCTACGTGAGTAGCAGTAGGAGTGAACTTAAATACAATGTATGAACCTGTGGATGCCGGAATATTAACACTGATATTCTGCACGGTGCCGATAGTGGCTACATTAATAGGGCTTCCTACAGGAACGAATGTTGACATATCTGCAGGGTTGGATGCTACTCCTATCTGAATGCTTCCCGGACCAGGAGATGGAGATACCAGGGTAGTATCAAAAGTCAACGTTTTATTTCCTGTTGGAGTTTCAATCTGTGGCGTAATAAGATAAGAAGAACCTGTAGCATTGTTTCCTGCATACGACTGAACGAATCTGTTAGAATCTCCTACTACAATCATTCTTGGAGGTACAGGAGGAAACTCACCGGTTATTGGCGCAACGATGGCAGACCATCCAAACTGAGGGAAAGTGGTATTCCCAGCGGTAAAATTGTTGAAATTTTCATTGATGTTAGACACCTGAGCATTCGCCGTTAACGCTGTCAACATCAGAGCTCCTAAAAGTAATTGTAATTTCATGAGATTATTTTTATTTAGAATTATTCCACAAAAATATATAATTATTTTTAATGAGTCTAAATAAAGTTTTATATTTGCTGAAAATTTGTACCCTTATGAAGAAGAAAGTGCTTTCCGTTCTATCATTATCCGTGGCCTTATGGATGAATGCACAAGAAAAGGATTCTCTTAATCAAAAGAAAATTGAAGAAGTTGTTATTACAGGACAGTACATGCAGCAGTCCATTAACAAATCAATATATAAGGTTGATGTTATTGATGCAGAACAGATCAAAAATATGGCAGCAACGAATGTTGCAGAGGTTTTGAATCAAAGTCTTAACATACAGATCACTCCGGATACCCGCTCAGGAAATTCCACCGCCAATATCATGGGACTTAACGGAGACTATGTAAAGATCCTTATAGACAATATTCCGGTAGTAGGGGATACAGGACTGGGAAGTAATATTGACCTTACCAAAATTACCTTAAGCAATATCGAAAGAATAGAAATTGTAAAAGGAAGTATGGGAGTTGAATATGGAAATGGTGCTGTTGCCGGGGTCATCAACATTATTACCAAGAAAACCAGTACAAAAAAGATCAGTGTTAGAGGTTCGATACAGGAAGAAACAGTAAGGGACAACTATGATCTTAAAAAAAGAGGAAACGGAAGGCATATTCAGAACCTTAATGTAGATTATAACATCAGCAATGAATGGTTTGCAAGTATCAATTTCAACCATAATCAGTTTATGGGATATGAAGGAGAAAGCAAAGGCTACAAATATTTCGGGCAGGATAACCAGAGAGGGTATGAATGGAACCCGAAAGATCAGTATGATGCGTCTGCTTTATTAAGATATACCAAAAATAAAACGACATTCTTTTACAAACTGTCTTATCTGAATGAAAAATTCAACTTCTACAATCCGGAAGTAAACAGAAATCCTCTTAATGATGGATTAGGTGGCGTTTCGTATGAAAGCAGAGACAGAAGATATAATACCGACCGATGGATTCACCAGTTCAATATTCAGACTAATCTGGGACATATCCGATACATGGGAGACTTCTCGTATCAGAACCAGGATAGGAAATACTACGACTATAATTACGATATCCCGAACAGACAAATAAAGAGCCGTCAGGACGAAAAGTCTTATTATAAGACCGATGTCATCTATTCCAGAGGAATGTTCAGCAACTTCCTCGACAGCAAGGTTTTTGATTTCCAGTTAGGATATGAATTAGACTATACCAATGGCTATGCCGCTTTGATTGCAGGAGATTTCTTCGGTGAAGCGGTAAAAAGAAAGATCTTCACCTATTCCAATTTCCTTTCTGCAGAGTGGAATGTGTCAGACAAATTCTCTTTAAGACCGGGAGTAAGACTTTCCCTTAGCGAAAACTTTAATAATCAGTACAACTATTCTTTATCAGCAAGATATAAAACCTCTGAGAATTCAAACCTTAGAGCAGTTGTGGGATCGGCTAACCGCTTCCCAAAATATGACGAGTTGTACACCTATTTTGTGAATCTTAATCATGATGTACAGGGAAATCCGGACTTGAATCCTGAAAAAGGATTCTCTGCAGGACTTTTCTGGAATCAGAACTTTTCAGCAGATAATGGCTGGAAGATCGCTTATGGAGTAGATGCATTATACCTTGATGTACGTGACAGGATTGAAATGGTAGTGGTAAAACAACCTTCTACCTATAAGTACATGAATCTGAATAAGTATAAAAATTTATTATTCTCCGCCAATGTAGATTTCAGAAAAGATCAGTTTGCCCTGTCTTTAAGAGGGTCTGTAAACGGAACTTCCGTATCAATGAATGAATTAACATCCACTTCACCTACAGACTTTCAGTATCTGGTACAGGCAGGCGCTTCAGCAACCTACAAACTGAAAAATACCGATACCAATTTTGCTCTTTACTACAAATTCACGGGCCCGGACAGAATTTATGTGTCTGACGGAGCAAGCGGTTTCCGCCTGGGAAAAGTAGACAGCTTCCACATGATGGATTTCATTGTGAGCCAGCCTTTCTGGAAGAAACATTTTGAAATTTCTGCAGGAGTGAAAAATATATTTGATGTCACAAGGTTAAACTCTACGGCAGTTGCCGGTTCAGCCCATATCGCTGCGAACGGGTTTGTTAATTTATATTATGGCAGAAGCTATTTTGCCCGATTAATGTTTCAATTTTAAATAATAAGTTACGATTATGAAGTATTTAAAAATAGTATCTGTTCTTTCCATCATGGCTGCCACACAGTCTTGTCTTTCTGCAGATGAAGATCCGGTTCCGGTTCCGCCTATGACGGGATCTGAAGTAAGTGTGCCAATTGGCGGCCCTACAGAACCTAATCAGGTTTGGATCGATTTAAGTGACTACACCAATCCGGCGGTCAACAGCAGGACAGACTGGGATCTTGGTTTTTACAGCGGCGATGCCTACAGAGTGATCATGAACGGATCTCTTGCCATGACGGTGATCAAAATACCCAACACATCAGACATCAGTAAAGTAAAGGAAGCTGATATTTCAAGTTTAAAAGATATTGCTCAGGTAGGAACATTTGATGCTGCCAATATGAAATATGTTGACAATCCTAATGGTGACTTCCTGAATCAGACTTCAGGAATTGATGCCATCAAAGAAAATGATGCGGATAATCCTGTATATCTGATCAATCTGGGGAGAGAAATACCTTCTGCTGCCAATATCGGAGCTGGTTCAGTTTCATTGTCCGGTGATCCGAGAGGATGGAAAAAAATTCAGATCCTGAGAGCTCAGAATGGATACAAAATCCGTTATGCTGACGTGAATGCAGCAGAAGCAGACATCAAAGAATATATCATTACCAAAGATACAGAATACAGCTTCTCATTCTTCAACCTGAAAACAGGAACGCCGGTAAAGATTCAGCCAAAGAAAAAGAAATGGGATCTGGCATTCACAACATTTACCAATGAAGTGTTCATGGGACCTACAACCAGTGCAGGAAGCTATTTTTATGCAGATTTTGTAACAACCAATACTTTGAATGGAGTAGGTGCTTACCAGGTAACAGTTACAGGAAATCTTGATGCTGCTTACAATGCATTTAAACTAAAAGATGTAGAGTCTTCAAAATTTGTTTTCAATGACCAGAGGGCTATCGGGGATAAATGGAGAACCACTACCGGTACGGCATCCAATCCTGTTCCTTTTGTGTATGCAGACCGTTTTTTTGTATTGAAAGATGCTGAAGGCTTTTATTTCAAGCTAAGATTCAATACCATGAAAAATACAAAAGGAGAAAGAGGATACACCAATTTTGAATTCGAACCTTTATAATATAAATAATCAAATAATAGTATATCATGAAAAAATTCATCCTTGCAGCTTCTGTTCTTGTAGCAGTATATTCTTGCAAAAAAGCAGAGACAGGAGCAAAAGAAAATACAACAGAAGCCAGTTCAGAAGCACCCAAAACCAACAATAAAATAGTAACATTAAACGGAGGAATTACTGAAATCGTAGCTGCTTTAGGCCACGAGAAAGAAATAGTGGGAACTGATGTTACCAGTACCTATCCTGCCTCATTAAAAGCTACAGCGAAAGATTTAGGACACATGAGATCAATGACAATTGAACCGATCATGGCTGTAAACCCAACATTGATTCTTGCTTCTGATAAAGATATCAACCCGGAATTAATGGGGAAAATCAAATCCTCAGGGATTCAAACCGAAGTTTTTAAACAGGAATATACGGTTGAAGGAACTAAAAAACTGATCGAACAGGTAGCAAAAGCGATCGGAAATACAGATTATCAGAAACTAAACGATAAAATTGATGCTGACTTAAAGCAAGTACAGCCTATTGCTAAAAAGCCCAAGGTATTGTTCATCTACGCAAGAGGAAATATGCTGATGGTGAGTGGTAAAAATACCCCAATGGCTTCATTGATCACTCTTGCAGGAGGAGAAAATGCAGTGACTGATTTTGAAGATTTCAAACCATTGACACCGGAAGCCGTTGTAAAAGCTAATCCTGATGTATTATTCTTCTTTGAAACCGGTTTACAGGGAGCAGGAGGAAACGAAGGTGCGCTAAAAATGCCGGGAGTATCTCAGACTAATGCAGGTAAAAACAAGAAAATCATTGCAATGGACGGAGGTTTGGTATCGGGTTTTGGACCAAGAGTAGGAGAAGCAGCAGTAGGATTAAACAAACTTTTAATTGAAAGCACCAAGTAAACTATACTTTTATCTTGTTATAAGTGCGGTACTGCTTATCATTATAGCAGTGCTGTCACTTAATACAGGAGTTTATGATTTCGGAGAAAACTCTCCGTTCAGGGCTCTGTGGCAATTTATAAAAGGAGATTCCGGTTTGTCACTCAGTGATAAATATGTGATCTGGGACGTAAGAGCCGCCAGAATTATCATGGCCATTTTAATAGGAAGTATGTTGTCGGTTTCAGGAACAAGTCTTCAGGGACTTTTCAAGAATCCTCTGGCAACGGGAGATTTAATAGGACTTACATCAGGAGCAACATTGCTGGCAGCTATTGCGATTGTTTTAGGAGGACATTTCAAAGAATATCTTCCTGAAGCTGTACAATTTTCACTGGTAGGAATAGCCGCTTTTATCGGTTCATTTTTATCCATGATGCTGGTCTACAGAATTTCAACAAGCGGAGGGAAAACCAATGTAGTGATGATGCTGCTTACCGGAGTTGCCATTACAGCAATCGGCTTCTCGATAACCGGCTTTTTGATCTATATCTCAAAAGATGAACAGCTAAGAGATCTTACTTTCTGGAATTTAGGAAGTCTGGCGGCAGCGACATGGACGAAGAATATCATTCTCGCCGTTGTGATCACCATCGCCTACATCATTTTATTACCCAAAGGAAAAGCCTTAAATGCAATGATGCTGGGAGAAAAAGATGCACAGCATCTGGGAATCAATGTGGAAAGACTGAAAAAACAGATCATCATCACCGTGGCATTAATGGTGGGAACCTGCGTTGCATTTTCAGGAACAATTGGTTTTGTAGGGCTTATTGTACCTTATATTTTAAGGCTTTTATTCAAATCCAATTATGTTTTTATTTTGCCATTATCGGCAATGTGCGGAAGCATTTTGTTATTAACGGCAGACACATTCAGCAGAAGTATTGTGGCACCGTCAGAACTGCCGATAGGGATTTTAACAGCCTTAATGGGAGGACCTATTTTTATCGCTATTTTGGTTAAATTTAAAAAATCGCTGTAATGATCAAGGCACACCAGATAAATTATCAACATAAAGAATTCAGGATTCTGGATGGGGTAGATGTCTCTCTGGAATACGGCGAATTTCTGGCCATTGTGGGACCGAACGGAGCAGGGAAGTCAAGCCTTTTGAGTGTATTGGCAGATGAAGTGAAATCCGGAAATAACAAAGTTCTGTTTAAAGATAAACCCATCAGAGAATGGAATATCCGGGAACTTTCTAAACATAAAGCCAAGTTCTCGCAGCATAACAGCAACGATATTCCACTTGAAGTAAAGGACGTGATCATGATGGGAAGGTATCCTTATTTTGATGCCCAGCCCGGAAAAGAAGATCTTGAGGCGATGAATAATATGATGTACGAAACCGATATTTTTCATCTCAAAGAAAGAGAATACAATACCCTTTCGGGAGGAGAAAAGCAGCGTGTACATCTGTCAAGAGTGATGGCACAGCTTGAAAATGAAATTGCCCATAAACTGGTTTTTCTGGACGAACCGTTGAATAATTTAGATATAAAACATCAGTACAAAGCATTGGAAATTATCAAAAATTTCACCAAAAAAGCCAACAGTGCTATTGTTGTTTTGCATGATCTGAACCTTGCTGCACAGTTTGCAGATAAGATTTTATTAATGAAATCAGGACAGGTTTCTGCCTATGGAACCCCACAGGAAGTTTTTACTGAAGAAAATATCAGCAATGCCTATAATTTTCCCTGTACCATCTGCGGGCACCCTATTACCAATAACCCAATGATCATTTTTGGATAACCATGGAAAAAGAAGAACTCAAAATCCTCGCACAGAATCTTGCCAACCCTCAGGGTGAAAAAGGCATTGAGATTGGTGAAATGATGAATGTCACTAACATCAGCATGACGTTAGAAAGTATCAAAACACTTGTGATTGATGACGGCCAGCAAATCCTTGAAATAGGACACGGGAATGCCGCACACCTGAAAAGTATCATGAACCTTGCCAAAAACCTGAAATACACAGGGATTGACATTTCTGAAACCATGCACAATGAAGCCAAAAGGCTCAATAAAGAATTTGAAAGTCAGGCAGAATTTGTTTTATACGAAGGGAAAATGCTTCCATTTCAGGATGAAACTTTTGATAAAATATTTACAGTCAATACCGTATACTTCTGGGAAAATCCCGTGGAATTCTTAAACGAAATCTACAGGGTTTTAAAAGATGACGGAACATTTGTTCTTACATTCGGACAAAGAGAATTCATGGAAAAGCTTCCATTTACAGAGTATGATTTCACTCTGTACAACAACAGCGAAATGGAAGAGCTGGTCTCCAAAAGCCAATTTAAAAGGATGAAAACTTCTGAAAGAGAAGAAGAAATAAAAAGTAAAACAGGAAACGAAACCATACGAAGAATTTATACAATTTTAACCATAAAAAAGTAAAGTAATGAGCACATTAGTTAATGATTTAAAGGAAAAATGGGAAGCTCTGAAAGCAGAAAATCCACATATCAGAATAAGAAATGCAGCAGCACAGTTAGAAGTAAGTGAGGCAGAATTATTGGCAACAACCATTGGAGAAGGAGTAACTGTCCTGAACCCGGATTTCCAGGGAATCCTTACAGAAGCTGAGCAGTTAGGAAAAGTAATGGCGCTTACCCGTAATGATGAATGTGTTCATGAAAGAAAAGGGACTTACCTGAACGGAGACTTCAGCAGTCCTCATGCACAGCTTTTTGTGGGTGAAGATATCGATCTCAGAATTTTCCTTAACCACTGGAAATTTGCTTTTGCAGTACTGGAAGGAGAGAAGAAAAGCCTTCAGTTTTTCGGAAAAGATGGTCTGGCACTTCACAAGATTTATCTGACAAAGGACAGTAATGAAGCTGCTTTCGATGCGATCGTAGAAAAATTCAGAGCAGAAGATCAGAATCAGGCATTGGCTTTTGAAGCAGTAGCTCCAAAACAGGCTGAAAAAGCAGATTCAGACATTGATGTAGAAGGCTTTAAAAAAGCCTGGACAGAATTGAAAGACACCCATGATTTCTTCATGATGACCAGAAAATATGGAGTAAGCAGAACGCAGGCATTAAGATTGGCTCCGGAAGGATTTGCTAAGAAAATTGATAACGCGAAAGTGGTGAATATCCTTGAAGATGCTTCTGAAAAGAACGTTCCAATCATGGTTTTCGTTGGAAACAGAGGGATTATCCAGATCCACACAGGAAATGTGAAGAAAACACTTTGGCACCAGCAATGGTTCAATGTGATGGATCCTGATTTCAACTTACATCTTGACGTAACGAAAATTGCAGAAGCATGGATCGTGAAAAAACCGACTGAAGACGGAGAAGTAACCGCTATCGAAGTATTCAATAAAGAAGGAGACTTTATCGTTCAGTTCTTTGGAAAAAGAAAACCTGGAATTCCTGAGCTTCAGGAGTGGAAGGACCTTGTAGCAGCTTTAGAGAAATAATAATTAGATGATTTGAATGAGACCGTTTTGTTTGTAAAATTCAAAGCGGTCTTTTTTATTGAAACAATCTGCAAGTGCAGGAATATTTGTGTAATTTGTGACTAAATATAAAAAAATGAAACATATTTTCATAGCGATACTGCTGGCTGGTTTCTGTGCATTGAAGGCACAGGACTTAAAAGCATATCAGTTTTATGATAAAAAAGGAAAAGAAGTAAAGACAGAAAAGCTGGTAAAAGAACTGGCAGATTATGATGTGGTCTTTTTTGGTGAAAATCATAACAGTTCTATCAATCACTGGCTTCAGCTTAAAATTACAGAAGCGCTGTTTGCGAAAAAGAACGGACAGCTGATCTTAGGAGCGGAAATGTTTGAAAGAGATAACCAGACGCAGCTGGATCAATATTTAAACGGAAAATTTGATGCAAAAACATTAAAAGATTCTGCCCGTTTGTGGAACAATTATGCAACCGATTACAAGCCTTTGGTAGATTTTGCCAAAGATAAAAAACTGGATTTTATTGCCACGAATATTCCGAGAAGATATGCCTCTCAAACCGCCAAAGAAGGTCTTGAATCCTTGAATAAATTAAGCGAAAAAGAGAAAGCCTACATTGCCCAGCTGCCGATTAAAGTAACATTAGACACTCCTGGATATCCGGAAATGAAAAAAATGATGGGAGATCATGCAGAAGGAACCAAAGTGATGAATTTCATTTCAGCTCAGGCTGTAAAAGACGCTACGATGGCTGAATCTATCCTGAAAAGTTATCAGGCCGGAAAGATCTTTATCCACTACAACGGTAACTATCACAGTAAAGAATTCGGAGGAATCTATTGGTATATCAAACAGAAGAATCCTAATTTGAAAATGGCCGTAATTTCTGTTTTTGAATCAGACGATCCCGAACTGAAAGTACCTGCCAAAGATTATATCCCGACAGATTTCAATCTGATTATTCCTGCGGATATGACAAAGACTTTTTAATCTTTCAACAGTTAGAATGAAAAAATATTCAATAGAAACGGGCTTTAGCCCGTTTATTTTTTATATCAACTTCCATTGGCTTTAGCCTAAACATAATTATTGAATACCTTTTAATCATTTTTAATCCACAATATTTACCTTTGTATCAGATTCAAAAACATATGAAAAAAATCCCCATCCTGCTGATCTTTTTTACCGGATTTTTTAATGCTCAGAAACTCACCTCCAGTGAACTTTCAATCATCAATCAGGGAGATGTAAACACGGCGTTACCCATCTATCAGACGACAGATAATAATCAGCACCAAACATTGCTGAACATCTCTTCAGAAGCAGATCCTCTTGATCCGAATACAGCTGTTCTGGTAAAAAGAATGAAAGAATCTCTTCTGTCGACAGACGGCGGAGTAGGTATTGCAGCCCCACAAGTGGGAATCAACAGGAAGATTATCTGGGTGCAGCGTTTTGATAAAGAAGGAACCCCGCTGGAATACTTTATCAATCCGGTGATTGTCTGGCGTTCCGATCTTCAGAATCTCGGTCCTGAAGGCGATTTATCTATTCCTGATTTCAGGGATCAGTTCTACAGAAGCAAAGTTATCCAACTGGAATATGTGGATCTGAAAGGACAGAAATATTCAGAAATTGTAGAAGGTTTTACTGCGGTGATTTTCCAGCATGAAATCGACCACCTTTTCGGCATCCTGATTTCCGATAAAAAGGAAAAAGAAAAAAACGATTCTTATAAAAAGGTAGATGCCTATCAGAAAAGTGACGTAAATAAAGACAGGAGGTAATTACGAATTATAAATGATAAGTTATGAATGATGACAAGATTGAATACTATCCATATTTTATAATAAAATCTTCTCCATCTTCATAATCTGCAGGATACACATAGGTAATTACCCCGATATCTGATTGTAAAACTTCTTTTAGCTTATTGAAGTACATATCCCTTTTGTCTTCAGTAGTATCCATTGTTAAGCTCATAATAAGCCTGTCATCATCTGTAATATTGGCACCCACCATTATTTTGTCCGGATTATCATGATATTTATTCCAGTAAAAAGTTTGGTCAAGGGCAGGGTTTTCGATGAAATAACCAATCATTTCGTCCTCTGTTTTAAAAACATAATCTTTGTCGTGCCTTGGGAAAGTATAATTGAAATTTAATTTTTCATATCCGGGAAGGAATGTATTCAACACCAAATCGATAGTCTTTCTTGATTTTCGCCCTGCATACACCTGGCAAACAATATCTATAATGATTTCCATTACGTAAAAATATTCAATAATGATGAATTATAAATGATATTCTTAAGCATTATATAGTATACATAAAATTATCCTCAATCATCTGCGTCATCAGCGAAATCTGTGGGAAAATAAAAAAAAGGAGCTGTTTCCATGGAACAGCTCCTTTCGTTATAACTATGCTTAAAAAAATTGGATTAATCGTTGTTGGTGACTGTAAGTTTCACCTCCATATTATTTCTGGTCGCATTAGAATAAGGACAGATCTGGTGTGCTTTTTCTGTCAAGGCCTGTGCCTCTTCAAGAGAAACTCCGGGAATATTGACATCCAGTTCTGCTGCCAATCCAAAGCCGCCATTGTCAAGCTGACCTATGCTTACCTGAGCAGTCACTGTTGTTTCACCTGTTTTTACTTTAGAAAGACTGATGACTCTGTTCAGAGCGCTGTCGAAACAGGCAGAATATCCCGCTGCAAAAAGCATTTCAGGATTGGCAAAATCATCATTGGCTCCTCCTAAAGCTTTCGGCATTCTTACATCAAGATCCAGCACTCCGTTTTCACTCTTCACCTGTCCGTTTCTTCCTCCTTGAGCAGTGACCTGAGTGGTATATAACGTTTTCATTTATTTTCTATTTTGTTTAAGATTTTTAAGACGGTGTCTTTAAGGTGCAGCAGCTCTTCCGGTTGTATTCCCAGTTTTTCCTGAATTTTTCCCGGAATTTCACAAGCCTTTTGCTGAAGCTGTTTTCCTGCTTCGTCTAAAAATACTTCAACCACTCTTTCGTCCTCTTTTTTTCTTTTTCGGATAATAAATCCTTTAGACTCCAGCCTTTTAAGAAGAGGGGTCAAAGTACCACTGTCCAGAAACAGTTTTTCTCCGATATGGGTTACCGTAAGTCCGTCACCGTCCCATAATATCATCATCACAAGATATTGCGGATAGGTAATACCCAGCTCATCAAGAAAAGGACGGTAAAGCCCTGTAATCTCTTTGGCAATGACATACAATGGGAAACAAATCTGGTTTTCCAGTTTAGGTGTTTTCGGATTTTCCATAATTTTGGGGTACGAAAGATTCGATGAAGGTATTACTTTTTTATGATAAATTCATCCATTGGAATTCTGACTTTTTTCATAGTAGAAAGCCAGTCATTAGCTTCGTCGCGGTATCCAAGGTATAAAAGGCTTACACTTTTTAATCCCAGTTCTCTTAGTCCCAGTACTTCATCTACCACCTCATTGCTGAATCCTTCCGCCGGAGTACTGTCGATTTTAAGTTCTGCAGCCTGTGCAAGCGCAATTCCTAAGGCAATATAAGTCTGGCGGGCAGTGTGGGCAAAATGCTCTTCAGGAGTCTGCGCACCATATATTTCTTTAATTTTATCGGTATAGCTTCCGAAGCGGCCTCTTGGAAGATCTCTTACATCCGTATGATAATCGTAAACTTTGTCAATTTTTTCATTAGAATAACTGTCCCATGCTGCAAAGACCAAAACGTGAGAAGAATCTCTCATTACTTCAGGGTTTAAAGCTCCTGCTACCATTTTTTCTTTCAGTTCCTGGTTTTCCACTACAATAATTCTGAACGGTTGTAAGCCCGATGAAGTAGGAGCCAGTCTTGCTGATTCTAAAATCGTATTAAGGTCTTCCTGTGATACTTTTTTGGTCGGATCATAAGCTTTTACAGCATGTCTCCAGTTTAGATTTTCTATTAATGACATTTTTCTTTTTGTTTTAAATTAAACTACTTATTGATGATTAAATGTCAGTTTTGAACTGACTCAATTAACGATACAAATATATGGCCAATTTAATTGTGTGCAATTTAATTTTGAATGATTTTATTGATGACAATTATTGATGAACTTTTTGCCTTTCCACTCAATTCCACAAGAACTGGATTTTTTCAAAGCCGTAGTATTCCAATCTTTGCCGTAGAATTTTAAACTTAAAACAATGCAGAGATTTAAAAACAAAACCGCTTTAATTACCGGAGGAACCAATGGGATGGGTTTGGCTACCGCTCAGAAATTCATTGAAGAAGGAGGATCTGTGATCATTACCGGAAGAAGTGAAGAAACGGTGAATAGTGCTTTAGATAAACTTGGAGAAAAGGCTTTTGGAATTGTTTCCAATGCCGGAAATATGAAAGACCTTATGAACCTGCAGCATGAAATCAGAAAATATACAGAACGTATTGATCTGGTTTTTGCCAATGCAGGGTATGGAAGATTTGCACCTGTGGAATATGTGGATGAAAATCAGTTTGATGAATTATTTAATATGCTGGTGAAAGGACCGTTTTTTACGGTACAGCAGGTGTTGCCATTAATGAAAAGCGGAAGCTCCGTTATTTTCAATACTTCCGTGGCAACAGAGATTGCGATGCCTAATTTTTCGGTGTATTCTGCAGCAAAATCTGCAGTGCAGTCAATGATCAAAACGTTTGCTGTAGAACTTACAGAACGTGGAATCCGTGTGAATGGAGTAAGTCCCGGACATATTAAAACCAATATTTTTAATAATACAGGTTTAACCGGAGAGCAGATAGAAAGCGCTATTGATGATATTATTCCGACAATCCCTTTTAAAAGACAGGGAGAGCCTTCAGAAATAGCCAGTGTAGTTCTGTTTCTGGCTTCAGAAGAAGCGTCCTATATCCATGGGGCAGAAGTGAAAGTGGATGCCGGAATTTCTGTGATCAGATAATCCGGATTATTTGGCCTCTTTAATTTCTTTAATGATATTGGTTTTATTTTCAATACCAATATTATAGGCCTTACCTTTTTTAAAGCTTTGGGTAGCTTTTTCCATCAGGCTTTTATATTCCGGCGATTTTTTTGAAAGATAAAATACCTGCGCACTGATTCCTATAGCAACACGTACCACTTCATTGGGTTTGTCCGGATCTTCAGTAATATCGGAAATAGTGGCATTATTATACCAGGTTAAATTCTGCGGAGTGGAGTTTCCGGAACAGGATGTAATCATAATAAAAAGTAATAGTAAACAGGACCAGGCTTTCATAATAGAAAAGATTAAGTAAAAAGCTCCTGCAATATATCAAAATATCGGCAGGAGCTCTATATAAATTAGTTAGAATCCACAGCTCGCTACACTAGGTGCAGGGGAAGGAGAACATCCGGAAAGGGATGAGAATATGTTCAATACACAGTTGGTATTCACATAATTGTTATCATATAACAGAGATCCTGATGGACTTCTGTAGTATACGTTTCCTGCGGTATTGGCATAAGAAGATACTGAAGCAGATCCACAGCTTGTATTGGTGCAAGCAGCTCTCCATGCAGAATCGGTTACCGGTCCGCTGGAGAATAATGACGGATCAATGATTCTTTTCTCAACAATTCCTGATGCATTTTTGAAGCTTACCAAAATGGCTACGTGATATACCCATGATACACAGCAGGTTCCGGTAGACGCTCTCAGATTACCGTAAACGAACTGTTTTTCACAATCATAACCTGCGTTCAAGAGTATTTGTCTCATTTTGTGCGCTCTTGCGTAGCATCCATCCACAGGATATCTGAAGGTAATACATGGTGAAGATGCCGTAGAAGTTCCACAAGCCTGGTTTTTGATCTGGGTAAAAAGACTGTTTAACGTAGCAAGATTAGGAATAACACTTACAGCTTTATTACTTTCTCCTCTTTCTTCTTTGTTGAATACCGATTTGAAATAACGGATGTCATCAGCAGTTGCTTTTTCTACTTTCGCAATTTTATTGGTATTGGCTTTAAGGAAAACATGAACAGGAGTTTCGTTTTCAACAGCCTGTCTGATCATGGAAATATAACCTGCATTCTCTTTACTGTCCGCAATTTCGTACGGCTGTGCAGTAACCATAAATGAGATTTTAAATTTTCCATCTTCTTTTTCAATCCCTACCGGAACAGTTTTACCGAAATCTTTCATGGCGATTTCATTAGACTCCTTGGCAACAAGATTAGGATCCTGGTTGGCAGCTGAATCTGAGCAGGAATTCACTGACAGTACCGTCACGAATACCATCATGGATAACAGAAATTTTTTCATAGTTTTTATATTTTGTGGTTAGTTTTTCAGTGAACTTTTTAATTATGATAGTTCACTTATTTGTGACATTAAAAGTAATAAAAATTAAAAGATATGCAAGATTTTTTTTGAAAAAAATACATTATTTTTTTTGTTTTATTGATTTTATAATATTGAAAACAACTAAAAAACCTTAGGTTTTTAATAGTAGAATTTTGAAACATAGAAAATTTTAAAATAGAATTTCGAGATCTGAATTCCTACGGAATGGACAAGGTGGATGGATAGTTTATTCCTGACATACAAATGTTCTTCAATAAGATAAGTCTATTTATACTTTGTCCATTCCGTAGGAATCTAAACTATGTAATACGGATTAAATCTAAAAAAAGTCTCAATAATAGTAGAATTCTGAAAAGCAAGAAGAATTTTAAAATAGATTTTGAGGTATGGATCCTGTGGAATGACAAACGTTGTGGATAATCTAAGCGAATAAAAATAACATTATCATAAAACTAAAAGCCCGGTTTCAACTATTGAAACCGGGCTTATTTTATTGTAAGTAAACTTGACTATTTGTAAATCAATTCTGCCTGAAAAACGTCTGCGAAATGCTTTCTGATCTTTGCTTTCAGTTCTTCCATTTCTTCAGGTGTCAGTTCTCTTTCAAGCTCTCTTTTTAACGAAGTAACCTGCTTATCTTTGATCCCACATGGAATGATATATTCAAAATAACGCATATCCGTATTCACATTCAATGCAAAGCCGTGAAGAGTTACCCAACGGGAAGCTTTCACTCCCATGGCACACATTTTTCTGGCGTAAGGTTTTCCCACATCCAGCCATACTCCGGTCTCTCCCGGGGAACGTTCTCCTTTAATACCATATTCGGCAATGGTTCTGATGATCACTTCTTCCAGATTCCTCATATATAAATGAATATCCGTAAAAAAGTTTTCAAGATCCAGAATAGGGTAGCCTACAACCTGTCCGTAACCATGATAGGTAATATCCCCGCCGCGGTTTACTTTCACAAAGGTAGCCTCAATTTCTTTCAGCTTATCAATACCGGCAAGCATATTTTCTTCATGTCCGCTTTTTCCTAACGTATACACGTGAGGATGCTCTACGAAAAGAAGGTGGTTGGGAGTAATACTATGCTGTTCCGCAGGAAGGTCTCTGTTTTTTATTTTGGTATCAATGATGTTTTTCATCAGTTGCTCCTGATAATCCCAGGCTGGCTGATATTCTTTGATTCCTAAATCTTCAAATTCTACTGCTTTATTTTGATTTGTATTCATTTCAATTTTTGATATACAAATTTAGTGAATTTTACCCTTTTATGGAATGGATAAAATCTATGGCATTCTTCTTCCAGTCTCTATCCTGAAGTAAAATATTTACGAAAGCAGTTCCAATGATGCCGCCATCCGCTTTTTCCGTTACATTTTCGAAGTCTTCTTTCGTTTTAATCCCGAATCCGATCATTACCGGATTTTTTAGAGGAAGGGAAGCTACCCTGGAAAGGTAGTTCTCATTTTTTACAACTGCATTTTCATTTCCTGTGGTAGAAGAAGAGCTTACTGCATAGAGAAAACCAGAACTTAAAGAATCCAGATAGATCATCCTTTCATCAGAGGTTTCCGGTGTTACAAGGAAAGTGAAATTAAGATTGTATTGTTTTAATATTGACTGATAATTTTTCTCAAACTCAATAGGAGGAAGATCGGGTAGGATCAATCCTGAAACACCACTTTCCGCACAAGCCGCACAGAATTTCTCAAATCCGAAACTCAATACCGGATTGATATATCCCATCAGGATAATTGGAATGTTGATTTTGTCTTTGATGGCTTTTAGCTGAGATAACAGTTTTTCAATCGTCATTCCGTTTTGCAAAGCCAGTTCGTGAGCTTTCTGGATGACAGGGCCGTCTGCCACAGGATCAGAATAAGGCATTCCGATTTCAATCATATCTGCTCCGGAATCCTGAATCAGTTGTATAATATCAGCGGTATCTTCCAGTTGTGGAATTCCTGCTGTGAAGTATATATTTAGTTTTTTCATTTTTTTATTATAGAGGTTAGAAATTAGAGGGTAGAAGTTAGAAGGTGAATACTTGTTAGAAGGTGAATACTTGTTAGAAGGTGAATACTTGTTATTAGGTAATACTTACTAATTTCCAGTATCTAACTTCTAATTTCTTTAAGATACGTTTCCATATCCTTATCTCCTCGGCCGCTCAGGCAAATGACCACAACATCATTCTCATTAAATTTCTTCTTATCCAGAACAGCCAGTGCGTGAGAACTTTCCAGTGCGGGGATAATTCCTTCCAGTCTGGTTAACTCAAAGGCACATTTCAAAGCTTCATCATCATTAATGCTAAAGAATTCAGCTCTTTTTTCTTTAAATAAATGCGCGTGAAAAGGCCCGATTCCCGGGTAATCCAGTCCGGCAGAAATAGAGTGGGGCTCAATAACCTGGCCGTCTGCTGTCTGCATCACAAGACTTTTGCTTCCGTGAAGAACACCAAGCGTTCCCAGGAAAGTGGTAGCAGCCGATTTTCCGGAATCCACTCCCAATCCTCCGGCTTCAGCAGCAATGATTTTCACCTCTTTTTCTTCAACAAAATGATAGAAAGTTCCGGCAGCATTGCTTCCTCCGCCCACACAGGCAATCACATAATCCGGATTTTCTCTACCTATTTTCTCTTTCAGCTGTTCTTTGATTTCCTTTGAAATAATACTCTGGAATCGTGCTACAAGATCCGGAAAAGGATGAGGTCCCACTACACTTCCAATCACATAATGAGTCGTCACAGGATTGTTGATCCAGTCTCTTAATGCTTCATTTACTGCATCTTTCAGGGTTTTTGAACCTGAAGTAGCAGCCACTACTTCTGCTCCCAGCATTTTCATTCTCGCTACATTGGGAGCCTGTCTCTGGATATCAATTTCTCCCATATAGACGATGCATTCTAGACCAAGCAAAGCACATGCTGTAGCGGTAGCAACGCCATGCTGTCCGGCTCCGGTTTCTGCAATAATCCTGGTTTTTCCAAGACGTTTCGCTAATAAAACCTGGCCCAGAGCATTATTGATTTTGTGAGCTCCGGTATGGTTGAGATCTTCTCTTTTCAAATAGATCTGAGTCTTGTATTTCTGACTTAAATTTTTAGCAAAATATAAGGGAGTGGCCCGCCCAACATAGTTTTTCAGCAAATCCTGATACTCAGCTTGGAAATCTTCAGACTCTATGATTTCAAGATAGTTTTTTTGCAGTTCTTCTACATTCGGATAGAGCATTTCGGGGATAAAGGCTCCTCCAAACTCTCCGTAATATCCGTTTTCATCGGGGTTTTTATAATTCATTTTTTTTTATTCTTTAGTCATTAAATAAGCATTGTTTTGTGAACTCAGCTGGTTGAGCAGTTCTTTTCTTTCCTGTGTTGTGTGGAAAAGCAAAATATCATCATCTTCAGAATTCACCCACTCCGGGCCGACACTTTCTTTGATCATTCTTGCTTTATCATGAAGAATTTCGATGTCACACTTTTCATAAAAAGGACGAAGATCTGAATGACAGAAACCTATCGCCTCCAGATTTCTATGTATGGCATTTTCTTTGAAATGACGAACCAGCGCTTCTGCATATCCTTTCTTTTTATGAGCAGAGACAAGTCCTACCACCTCCGCAAAGGAATACTCATTATCTGCTATTTGTAAGGTGAAATCAAAATTCACTCTCATAACGGCCAATATGCTTTCATCCGTATCCATCAGAAAATGAAATTCTGAGTCTTTAAAAAAAGAGCGGAAGTAGGATGATTTCATGGTGTTCCATGCAGAAATATCCCAAAGTTCCAGGATGTGTTTTATTTCGGCTTCTGTTAAATCTTTCGTTTCTTTTACTTGATATTTCATGGGTTTAAACTATTAATAAATGTAAGATGGTAATCATATTGTTGTTTGGTGATCAGTTTTTTATAATATAATAATTCTATTTTATGCATTAAGTCAATTAAGGTTGCTTTATCTATTTTCGACTGATACATGGTAATGGCAATTTCAAGGTTGTCAATCAGAAAATAAGGATCGGAATCCTCGTAAAGCAGAAAAATTTTAGAATAAATCAATCCCAGGTCATACTTTACACTGGATTTTACATGGTTTTCCAAAAATTTATCTGAAATAATAACCAGATAATAACTGTTCCATAAACTGATTCTTTCAAAAAAATACTGGATATCACTTTCTTCAAAATCTTTAATAATACAAATGAAATCGGACAATAATCCACCCGCTTCCCAATGTTCTGTATTGCTGTCGTTCTGTGCAACAAAATGGTACAGATTCTGGATTTTTTCATTCCCGAATTTAGGCGGAAATAATGTTTTATAAAATGTCTTCTTTAGCAAATGTATATTCATCCTTGTGTTTTTTATGTGTTATTTATTTTATTAAAATTGGGTTTTAAATTTTTTTATCCTTTCAATATTTTTACTGCCGGGTTCTGTTTCAAACTTTGAATTAATATCCAAAGCGAAAGGCTGTTGCTTCAATGTTTTTACATCACAGATACTATCTTCAGAAATTCCGCCGCTTAAAAAGTACGGCAGAGGAATCTCAAATTCATTCAGAATATTCCAGTCGAATTGTTTTCCTGTTCCGCCAAAGGCTTTGCTGTCAGTATCGAATAGATAGTAGGTGATAGGCTGTGAGTTGCAGGTTGTCGGTTGAAAGTTAAAAGCCTGCGTTATATTAATTTTATTTTCAGCTGCTTTGTTTCCTATTCTGATGACTTTAATAATACCAACTTCCGGATTCAGCTTTTGTCTTAATTCAGCAATAAAGTCATTACTTTCATCACCGTGAAGCTGTACAAAATTCAAATCTGCATGCTGAACGATCTTTACAATGATATCTGCTTCTTCATTGACAAAAACGCCCACTTTTCCCTGGTGATCAATGGTTGAGATCTCTTCCAGACTCAGATGATTCAAAACACATCTCGGCGATTTTTCGTAGAAGATAAAACCGAGAAAATCTGTATTCATAGCAATCAATTCCTGAATCTGGTCCGGTTTTGTAAGACCGCAGACTTTGAGTTGAGGTGGCAGGTTTGAGGTTGTAGGTTGCAGGTTCATTGTTATTGTGTTTAAATTTGAGAAGCAAATTCTTCAAAAGCTTTGGCAGGATCTGTATTTTTCATGAAATATTCGCCCATCAGGAAACCGTCAAATCCTTTTTCTTTTAAAAACTGAAAATCTTTAAGATTGTAAATGCCGCTTTCTGCAACAGACAAAACGCCTTTTGGAAGCTGGTTTTTCAGCTGAACGGAATGCTGTAGATCAACTTTAAAATCTTTAAGGTTTCTGTTATTAATTCCTACCAAATCAATTTCTGAATTGAAATGCTTCAGTTCATCTTCTGTATGAATTTCCAGTAAAACCTCCATTTTCAGTTGATGAGCCAGTTCAGTAAATTCCTGTACCTGATCCGGTGAAAGGCATGATGCGATCAACAGAACAACATCAGCACCGATGCTTTTAGCTTCATAAAACTGGTACTCATCAATCATAAAATCTTTTCGCAGAATCGGAATATTGATGTCATTTCTTACACTGAGAATATCATTTAAATTTCCTCCGAAAAAATCATGATCAGTCAGGATAGAAACCCCGCTGGCTCCAGAATTTTCGTAAGCAGAAACTACTTCCAAAGGCTGTACATTATTATTGATGATCCCTTTTGAAGGTGATTGTCTTTTAAACTCAGCGATAATTCCGCTCTTATTTTTGATAGATTCTTTTAATGAATAGGTTGGTCTTCCAAAAAAAGAGGTGTCTTTTAACCGGTCAAGGGAAATGCGCAATTTTGCAGCAGCAACCTCCTCTTTTTTTCGTTCAATAATTTTATCCAGTATAGTCATTTTTTTGTGTCTGTAATATAGTCAATAGTGAATTTTGCTTTGCAAGTGAATGGTGAATCTTATTGGATCAAAAGATTAAAACTATTTAATGCTTTTCCGCTTTGCAGACTTTCATCAGCCATGAGAAGACAGTTATCGTAGGTCCCGAATTTATGGGTGTTGTAAAGTGCGGCTGAAGCGTTGGCAAGGATTACTGAGTTCTGCTGTTCTGTACCGTTTCCTTCCAGAATATTCATAAATATTTTTGCCGTTTCCCGAATGGAGTTTCCTGCTTTAATATCTTCCAGCGTTACCGGATTGAAACCTAAATCTTCTGCAGAATAAATTTCTTCTCCGTTTTTGGTGATGATTTTGCTGTCGCCGGTAAGACTTATTTCATCATATCCGTCAAGACCATGCACCAGAATAAATTCACGTTCTTCCTTTTGAAGAAGATACTGATAAATTCTTGCAATTTCCAGATTATAAACTCCAATCATTGAATATCTGGGCTTTGCCGGATTGACCAAAGGACCCAAAAGGTTAAAGAAGGTTCTTAATCCCAGCGACTTTCTTAATAACCCGACAGATTGCAGCGCAGGATGAAAATAGGGAGCATGCAAAAAGCAGATGTTTGCCCTTTCAAGATCTTCATTCAATTGCTCTGAGCTGTTTTTAAACTGATATCCCAGTTCTTCCAGTACATTGGAAGAACCTGTAGTGGTAGAAGCACCGTAATTTCCATGTTTTATTACCTTCTGTCCGGCTCCGGCTACAACAAAACTGGCCAGAGTGGATATATTGATGGTATCTTTTCCGTCACCTCCTGTTCCTACAATATCAATCGCATCACTGGCATCGATATTTACAGGAACAGCCATCTGTAATAATGCTTCTCTGAAACCTTCCAGCTCTTTCAATGTGATATTCCGCATCAGGAAAACACTGATAAAAGCAGTCACTTCCGCAGCGTTGAATTTATTTTGTGCAATCTCAATCATGGTAGCCTTCGCTTCTGATTTTGAAAGCGTATTATGGTTGAACAGGTATTGAAGTATTTCTTTCATTTGTGGTATTTTTATGGTTGTTGAAGGACTTTCTAAGGTTTTCATGACAACAGAAAGTTTTTAATGATTACTTCTCCTTCCGGCGTTAAAATGCTTTCAGGGTGAAACTGTACTCCGTGTACATCATAGGTTTTGTGCTGCAAAGCCATGATCATTCCGTCTTTATCTACGGCTGTGATTTCCAGTTCTTCCGGGAAATCTTCAGTATTGACTGCCCAGCTGTGGTATCTTCCCACTTCCAATCCTGAATGTAAATCCTTAAATAATTTGGTGCCTTCTTTCACCAGATCGGTAGTGGTAGCCACTCCGTGAAAGATTTCGGACAAATTGATCAAACTCCCTCCGAAAGCTTCAGCAATGGCCTGCTGTCCGAGACATACTCCAAGGATACTTTTTGAAGGAGCATATTCTTTAATAAGGTCTAATAAAATACCTGCTTCTTCAGGAATTCCGGGACCGGGAGAAAGGATGATTTTGTCGTATTTTCCAATCTCTTCAAGGGTAATTTCATCGTTTCTTACCACATCTACTCTTTGGTTCAGAATTCTTTCAATAATCTGAACAAGGTTATAGGTAAAGCTGTCGTAATTGTCAAAAACGAGAACTTTAAGTGGCGTCTGCTGAGTGTTTATATTGCTGTTCATTGCTTTTTTTGTTAGATAGTTGCTGGTTTTTTTTTGTTGCTAGCTGGTGGGTTTATTTTTCAACTATTTTTTCTGCTTTTTCTACGGCTTTTTTCAGTGCATTCAGTTTGTTGTTGACTTCCTGTAATTCACTTTCAGGGACAGATTTTGCTACAAGACCGGCACCAGCCTGATAAAATAAGGTATTGTTTTTACTTAAGAAAGTTCTGATCATAATGGCCTGGTTGCAGGTTCCGTTCAGTCCGATGATTCCGATACAACCGCCATAATAGCCGCGGGAATCTTTTTCATATTGATTGATCAGCTGAAGCGCTTTATGCTTGGGTGCACCGCTCAGTGTTCCCTGAGGGAAAGTAGCGGAAACCATTTCCAGAGGATTGATGTCATCAGAAACATCTGCAGTCACCTCACTTACCATATGAATAACATGCGAGAACAGCTGGATTTCTTTAAGCCTGGTAACCGTTACATTTTTTCCAAGTTTTCCAAGATCATTTCTTGCCAGATCCACCAGCATGGTATGTTCTGCGTTTTCTTTAGGATCAGCTTTCAGGACTTCAATAGCTTCAAGGTCAGCTTCAAAATTTCCCGTTCTTTTGGATGTTCCTGCAATCGGGTGAATAATTGCTTTATTGTTTTTGATGATTAACTGGCTTTCAGGACTCGATCCGAATAATTTGTAATTTCCGTAATCAAAATAGAATAAGTAAGGAGAAGGATTGATATTTCTCAAAGCACGATACACGTTGAACTCATCCCCTTTGAATTTCTGCTCGAATCTTCTGCTCAGAACCAGCTGGAAGACATCTCCGCGCATACAGTGTTTCTGGGCTGTTTTTACTAGTTCAATATATTCGTCATCTGTAATATTAGATGTTTCTTCGCTTATTTTCTCGAATGGGTAAACCGGAGTATTCTGATTTTTAATGAGATTTTCCAACAGATGGAATTCAGATTTTACGCCATCAATACAGTTTTCAATAATATACATTTCATCATTGAAATGATTGATAGCAATTACATATTGGTACAATCTATACCTTAAAACAGGAATCTCTACTTCCTTGCTTTGTGCTTTAAGGCTGATGTTTTCAAAAAACTGTACCGCTTCAAAACTTGTGTAGCCAAAAAGGCTCTGAGCCGTCTGCTCAATAGGGTCACTGGTTTCTTCACATTTAAAAATCTGACGAAACTCTTCAAATACATCTGTAATATTCCGCTCCATAATAAATTGCTTTACGGGAGCAGAAGAAGGAAGTTTAATTTCATATTCGTTAAGATTTTTCACCTCAATTCCGGCAATGGCATTCACGGCGATGAAGGAAAAGTTATTATCAATACTTTTTGAATCTGAACTTTCCAGAAGAATCGTATCACGGAATTTATCCCTGATCTTAAGGTAAATATTCATGGGAGTATGAAGGTCTCCCAGTGTTTTTTTCGAAACGGTTTTTATCGTAATTGTTTTGGTCAACATTTTATTGTTTTTTGTGAGATTAAGGAATAAAAAAAGGCTTTAACGGTATCCGTCAAAGCCTATATATTGTTTTTTGATTATTTCTGCTGTAATTAACAACATGACAATACCTCCAGACCCGACGAAGAGTTTGAAAGCCACCACCAAATATTGTTGTTCATCTTAAACATAGGACAAATGTAGAAATTTTTTTTATACAAAGACGAAAAAATTTCTGAAAATAAAAAAACTTAACATTGAAACCTCTTATTTAAGCTGTTTGAGTTCTTGTTTCAATACTTTGATTTTTTCTCTGTAAGTTTCATCATCATAGTCTTTTACATAATCTTCCAATGCAGCAATATATTCTTCAATGAATTGTTTATTTGTTCTGTCTGCTTCATATTTGATTCTTGCAGAATTCACAGGAGCCATTTTTTCATTTTGTAATACAATTTTTCCTTCCCTGGATTGGTCATAAAGGATGACCATGTTTTTTTCATATCCTGGAATGTATTTTACAGGAATATCCTTATCACCCGGAATTCTGATTGAATTTCTGATAGGATAAATGGCTGCAGTAGTGGTGGAGAAAAAGGTAGTGGTATATTTTCCGTCCTGTTTCTTCACAATAGCCTCATAATCGTGGATGTACATGTCATTCAGGGTAGAATTGGTTTCTACATCAGAGGTGATAATAGCAGTGCTTTCTACTCCGTATTTGTTTAAAAACCATGCATTTAGAAACTGTCCTCCAAAACCATTCAATATAGCAAGTGGAATGATCGGAATCAAAAACCATGCTTTTTTGGTCAGATAGGAGAGCAATCCAAAGAATGCAAACAACAGAACCACAGTATAAAAACCATGATGGCTGGTGAAAAACAGAATTTTTGAAATTAAAATCATGGATTAAAGATAACTATAATAATCTTTTATTTAAACGCTGAGATCGCAAAGATGTTATTAAATGACTGTTAAAATGATCACAAGGGCGTTTCACTTAGCAAAAGAGCTGTTATTAGCTGAATGAAGTGCCTTTGCGAACAAAAAAATAAATTTTTATCATCATTACTTTGCGAACCTGGCGTTTGAACTATTTATTGTACTGGCTCAGATAAAGGAATATCCGGAGTTCCGCTGTAGAAAACAATCAGCGTTGCTCCGAGGTCTCCGGTTTTACCTCTGTGGCCGGTATTAACCATTTCAGGAAGCACCTGACCTTTTCTTATCCATTGCGTTTTTCCATCCTCTTTTCTTTCAATCTGAATTTCACCTTTTTCTACATAAGCAGCATTAATCACAGGATGTTTATGCCAGCTCAGTGCCGAATTGGGAGGTACAGCAATTTTAAGAACCGAAATTTCCGGCTGAGTTGCGGGGTACGCAGGATACGTAGTTCCGTCCCAGGATTTCGTCGTTTTTAAAAGCGTTACCGATTCAATTTTATCAGAATATTCTGATTGTGGTTCATTGGATGAATTATCACATGAAAAAAGGAGAAAAGAGAGTACAGCAAAGCAAGCTGTACCCAATACATGTTTTCTGGTCATACATTTTTAAATTAATACGTTGATTTTTGGCTCGGATCATCCGATATACAAAAATACTAACCTATTTTAAATTTCCCTAAAGTTTGAATTATTTTTTATTGTTAAATTAAAACTCTGATCCCAAAAATATTTCTCAAAGAAAACATTTGTCATAAGTTTAAAAGTTTATTTTTTATATTTTTGCTTCCAAATTAGAAAAAAATGAAAAAAGTATTAGCAATCGCATTTATCGGAGGTTTATTATTGGCAAGCTGCAAAAAAAAGCCAGATCACTCTTTACAGGATAGCAACACAATGCTTGAGGAACCGGAAGCAACTACAGTGGTAGATTCTACAGCTAAAACTGCTGCTCCAGCTGCTGCAACTCCGGCTGCAACTGCACCTGAAGCTGCTAAAACAGATTCTACAGCGAAGAAATAATGAAAAAAATACTTTTGGCAGGAACACTGGGTCTTATGATCATTTCCTGTTCTAAAAAAGAAAATACAGCAGAAGTGGCATCTTCTTCTGAAACTACAGCTGTTTCAGAACCTGCTCAGTCTCATCTTTCCGGTGATCAGATCATGGAAACATTGGACTGCTCAGGCTGCCATTCTGTGAATGAGAGAATGATAGGACCTTCTTATCAGGAAATTGCAGGAAAGTACTCTGAAAAGGATACTGAACTGCTGGCTTCCAAAATTATAGAAGGCGGAAGTGGAGTATGGGGAAGTGTCCCTATGGCTGCCCATCCTCAGGTATCTAAAGAAGATGCCAAAAAAATGGTGGAATATATTTTAAGTCAGAAGAAATAAAATATGTCCGCTGAAAAATCCAGTCTGCACACAAGAAATCTGCATCGTCGTCCCTACGATTTTGATCAGCTTATTTCTTGTGTGCCGGAACTGAAACACTATGTTTTTACAAATGCCTATCAGACGGCAACCATTAATTTCAGCATTCCACAGGCTGTAAAACTGCTCAACAAAGCCTTACTCTTACATTTCTATAATATTAAAGGCTGGGACATTCCTGACACCAATCTTTGTCCACCGATCCCGGGAAGAGCAGACTATGTACATTATATTGCCGATCTATTAGGTGAACCACTTAATAAAATTCCCACAGGAAATTCTGTAAAAGGATTAGACATAGGAACAGGCGCGAATCTCGTGTATCCTTTAATCAGCTGCAAATCTTATGGCTGGACCATGCTGGGAACGGATATCAATCAGGATTCTTTAAAAAATGCTCAGCATATTTTAGATCAGAACCCGGATCTTTTAACTATTATTCAGTTGAAAAGTCAGCCTGATGCTGATCATATTTTTACCAATATCATCGGTGCGGAAGACAGATTCACTTTTACCATGTGTAATCCTCCTTTTCATGATTCCGAAGAATCTGCCTTGAAAGGGAATATCAGAAAAACAAAAAACCTCCATCAATCAAAGAAAACAAAACCTCTTCTTAACTTCAGAGGTCAGCAGTCTGAACTTTGGTGTGAAGGTGGTGAAATTGCTTTTATTACTAAAATGATCAATGAAAGCACATTGTTTTCATCACAGGTTCTTTGGTTCACGTGTCTGGTTTCCAAAAAAGATAATCTCAATAAACTCAACAATCTTTTAAAGAAAGTAAATGCTGTAGAGGTGAAAACCATCGATATGGCTCAGGGACAAAAAGTAAGCAGAATGCTGGCGTGGACGTTTATTCCCCGAAAAGACAGAAAAAGCTGGTTGATTTAAAATTCAAAGTTTAAAGTTTAAAGTTTAAAGTTCAAAGTTTAATGTTATAGCACAATCATTCAAATCTTTGATCTCTAAACACGTATGCCGAACCCCAATACCCCGCATCTTTACCACTTTTTAAAATTTCTTAAAAAAGCCATTGACGGTCATGTCAAAAATGCCTAAATTTGTACGCTTTTAGAAAAATAAGAAATGCAATTATCAGAACAAGAAATCATTAGAAGAGAAAAGCTGAATAAGCTTACTGAAATGGGGATTAATGCGTTCCCTGCGGATGAGTATACAATTACAGATACTACAGAATCTATTAAACAGGATTTTTCTGAAAGTAAACAGGTGAAGATCGCTGGTAGATTGATGTCCCGCAGAATTCAAGGAAAGGCTTCTTTTGCAGAATTGCAGGATTCTAAAGGAAAAATCCAGGTTTATTTCAACAGAGACGAGATCTGTCCGGGTGAAGATAAAGAACTATATAATGAAGTATACAAACACCTTCTGGATATCGGTGATATTATCGGTATTGAGGGAGAATTGTTTACCACTCAGGTAGGAGAGAAGACGGTTTTAGTGAAAAACTTTACGCTTCTTACAAAGGCTTTACGCCCGCTGCCTCAGGCTAAAACTGATGAAAACGGAGTAGTACACGATGGTTTTACAGATCCTGAATTAAGATACAGACAGCGTTACGTAGATTTAACGGTAAACCCACAGGTAAAAGAAATTTTCGTGAAGAGAACAAAATTGTTCAATGCCATGAGAACATTCTTTAATGATGCAGGATATTTTGAAGTGGAAACACCAATCCTACAGTCAATTCCTGGTGGAGCGGCAGCAAAACCGTTTATCACACACCACAATGCGCTGGATATTCCATTATATTTAAGAATTGCCAACGAATTATATCTGAAAAGACTGATCGTAGGTGGTTTTGACGGAGTATATGAGTTCTCTAAAAACTTCAGAAATGAAGGGATGGACAGAACACACAACCCGGAATTTACCGCTATGGAAATCTATGTAGCGTACAAAGATTACAACTGGATGATGGATTTCACTGAGAAATTACTGGAATTCTGTGCTATACAGGTAAACGGAACTACAAAAGCTACCTTTGGGGAACATGAAGTAGATTTCAAAGCTCCTTATCCAAGAGTTTCCATGACAGAAGCAATCCTGAAATTTACAGGTTTCGATATCACCGGAAAAACTGAGAAGGAATTATATGATTTCGCGAAATCTATCGGTATCGAAGTAAATGAGACGATGGGTAAAGGAAAATTAATCGATGAAATCTTCGGTGAGAAATGTGAAGGAAACTTCATCCAGCCGACTTTCATTACGGATTATCCGATCGAAATGTCTCCACTGACAAAGAAACACAGAAGCAAAGAAGGTTTAACAGAGCGTTTTGAATTAATGGTATGCGGTAAAGAAATCGCTAATGCATATTCAGAGCTTAATGATCCTATCGATCAGAGAGAACGTTTTGAAGCACAGATGGCGTTATCTGAAAGAGGAGATGATGAAGCGATGTTCATCGATCAGGACTTCTTAAGAGCGCTGGAATACGGTATGCCACCAACTTCAGGATTAGGAATTGGTATGGACAGATTAATTATGTTCTTAACGAATAATGCCTCAATCCAGGAAGTATTGTTCTTCCCTCAGATGAGACCTGAAAAAGCAGTCCCACAAATTGAACTGGGTGAGGATGAAAAAGTAATCCTTGAAATCCTTAATTCCCAGGAAGAGCCGATGGCTTTGGCTGAAGTAAAAGAAAGAAGCCAGTTATCCGGTAAAAAATGGGATAAAGCTTCCAAGACTTTGACAAAAAACAATATTGTGAAAGTAGAGAAAATTGACGAAAATCTTTTGATGAAACTGGCTTAAGATTTCTCAGAAAACATAAATAAAAAAGGTACAGTGTTATGCTGTACCTTTTTCTTTTTTCCATTTCCGGAGCTGTGCCCTGAAGTTTTTAAACGGAGCCACGGTATTGATATGAATCCATTTCCAGACTGGCCACTGGGCGGGAGTCGTTGCCCATTTTCTCTGTCCGGGAATAAATAGTGTGTCATCACTAAGGTTTTCTATCCAGTTGATAATTTCATCTACTTTATTTCGAAGCAGTTCTCTTTGTTCTTGTAAAGTATGAGAACCATATTGATTATAAAAAGACTGGTACAATCCTCCCAGGTTATTCCATTTGTATTGAGGAGTGGGAGTTTTTACTTCAATTCCTTTGCTTTCATCAGATTCCCATTGTAAAAGGAGGTGAGTCCAACCCAATTGATAGGAAATATTTTGTGATGGAGTTTTATCAACTCCCGGCTGCCGAAGATCTTTTTCCTCTTCTTTTATATCATTAAATTCCTGATCATAGAGCAGATATCTTTTCTTTAGCTCTTCAATGAATTCTGTTTTATCTTTATAACCCTGCATACTTACTATTTTCTCAATTTACTGAAAGAAGCCATCAGATAAAATAAGAAAGGAAGAATAAATAGTGATCCCAGCATCAATGCCCATCCCAATGCAGCGATAGTTTTTTCAGGAGCCATATGTTCCAGTAATGAAAGATGCTGTCCGTTTCCTAATAAAATAATATCCGGATTATGCTGATACGTTGCCGCTACTAAAATCATCACCATCTGGAATCCTGCCAAAGCACGTACGGGAAGCAGTTTTTGACGGTTCATCGCTCTTAAAATAAGCAATAAAGCAATCGTAGCAAAAGCAATCGCCATAATACCCAAAGGTTTAGAAAACACCCACATCAAAAGGGGAATGTCTGAAATATAAGCAGTTACGAATACCAATATTCCTGTAACCACAACAAAGATCATGGTCTGCTTGGATTTTCTTATCATTAACAAAAGGTCTGCTTTATCACGGGTTTCTCTTAATGAAAAGATAGAAGCAAGATAAGCACAAAGGGCTACAGTAAATAAGCCCACAGAAACCCCAAACCAGTTCAGCCAGCTGAACACATACAAATCCAGAAAACCTACAGCATCAGGATTGATAGAATGTGAAACCGTAGCAGCAGCTATTAACCCTAAAAAGAAAGGTGTTAAAAGGCTTGCGTAGTAGAAAATATGAGTGTATAAAACCTGCCAATTGTCTTTCACAGCATCATAATGCCTGAACGTAAAAGCTGTTCCTCTTGCAATAATTCCTAAAAGCATTAAGACTAAAGGAATGTGAAGATAAGTAGACATGGTCGTATAAATCTCAGGAAAACCAACGAAGAGAATTACAATCGCAATGATAAGCCACATGTGATTGGCTTCCCAAACAGGAGCAATAGATTCATACATAATCTCATGGGTTTTATGGCGGGCTTTTTTATTGGTGAACATTTCTACAATACCTGCTCCAAAGTCAGCTCCTCCCAGAATAATATAAAGACATATGGATAGCCAGAGAAAACCTATTACAATGTAAATCATGATTTTTTGTTTTTATCGTTAAACTGAGCATCGGTAGGATCGTAAAGCTTCGGTACCATTTGAATCTGTCTCTTTAAAAGGAAAACAAGGATTAATGATAATGATACGAAAATAGCCGTAAAGAAATAGAATGAATACTGTATTCCCGGCATAGGAGTTACCGCATCTGCTGTCCTCATAATTCCATAAATAATCCAGGGCTGTCTTCCGACTTCTGTGACCGTCCATCCCGCTTCCAGAGCAATATATCCAAAAGGTGTTGCGATTAAAAAGGTTTTTAATAACCAGTTTTTATTCAGCCATTCTTTTTTGAAGAAGAAGGCATATAAATAGACAGCTCCGATAACAATCATCACCACACCGAAGAAAATCATAATCTGAAAAGCATAATGAACCACAGCAATCGGAGGCCATTCATCTCTAGGGAAATCCTTAAGACCTTTTACTTCAGAATTAAAATCATTACTTACCAGAAAACTCAACACTTTTGGAATTTTCACCGCATATTTTACTTCTTCTTTTTCTTCGTCAGGAATTCCGCCAATTACGAATGAAGCACCTTTTTCAGTTTCAAAGTGAGCTTCCATGGCAGCCAGCTTGATCGGTTGTCTTTCCGCAACAGATTTAGCTGCAACATCACCACTTAGAGGCGCTCCGAATGCTCCGATCAAGGCAAAACCTACGGCAATTCTAAAAGCTTTGGTGTGAAATTCAATATTTCTTTTTCGCATAATCATAAAAGCGTGTACTCCTGCTACAGCAAATCCTGTTGCACAAAATGCAGCAACCGTCATGTGAAGAGCCTGTGGAAACCACGCATCATTGAACATCGCTTTGATAGGATCTATATTAAGATACTGTCCATTGATATAATCGAAACCAGTGGGAGAGTTCATCCAGGAATTGGCCGCTACTACAAGAATCCCGGAAGCCAGCCCGCTTACTCCAACAAGAAAACCACAGAACCAGTGAAACCATTTATTGAATCTTTCCCATCCATATAAAAAGAAACCAATGGCAATCGCTTCGATGAAAAAGGCTGTTCCTTCCAGAGAAAAAGGCATCCCGAAAATCGGACCTGCATGTTTCATAAAACCTGGCCATAGAAGCCCAAGTTCAAAAGAAAGCATTGTTCCTGAAACGGCTCCCGTTGCAAAAAGGATAGCCACACCTTTACTCCATGCTTTTGTAAGTCCTTTATATACCTCGTTATTGGTTTTCAGATATTTCCAATGGGCAAAAGCCATCAGAAAAGGCATCACCATACCCACACAGGAGAATATGATATGAAAGCCCAGAGAGAGTGCCATCTGAGCGCGTGCTGCGATAAAATCATCCATAATTTCAACTTTTCAGATAATAAATTTAAGCATAAATTATTGATGTTGAATATGATTTACAACAGTTGCTATCTCATCAATACATTTTAATTTTGTTTCTTTTACCGGCTCACTAATCCTTATGTTTTTCTAAAGAAAACTCCACATTTTTTTGACACTTTTTAACTTTCATACCTCGAAAAAAATCACGATATTTGTGAGTCTTTGCATATAGCAGGATTTTTAATTTTTAATATGAGTCAAAAACAATATACAGCTAGTAGTATTCAGGCATTGGAAGGAATGGAACACGTTCGTATGCGTCCTTCAATGTACATTGGTGATGTAGGAGTCAGAGGACTTCACCACTTGGTTTATGAAGTAGTAGATAACTCTATTGACGAGGCATTGGCAGGGTACTGCGACACGATCTTCGTTAGCATCAAGGAAGGAAACGGAATTGAGGTAAGTGATAACGGTAGAGGTATCCCGGTTGATTTCCACGAAAAAGAGCAGAAATCTGCCCTTGAAGTGGTAATGACAAAAATTGGAGCCGGAGGTAAGTTTGACAAAGACTCTTATAAGGTTTCAGGAGGTCTTCACGGAGTTGGGGTTTCGTGTGTGAATGCTCTTTCCAATGAGATGATCACTACTGTTTACAGAGACGGAAACGTTTACCAGCAGATTTATTCAAGAGGAAAAGCCCAGACAGGTGTTGAGGAGATTGGTCACAGCGAAAAAAGAGGTACCAAGCAGTTTTTCCAGCCGGATGATACCATCTTTACAGAACTAATTTATAATTACGATACATTAGCAAGCCGTTTAAGAGAACTTTCTTATCTTAATAAAGGAATTACCATTACTTTAACGGATGAAAGAGAAAAACTGGAAGACGGATCTTTCCGTTCAGAAGTTTTCCATTCTGAAGGCGGATTAAAAGAATTCGTTGCTTACATCGATGGTAACCGTGAATCTATCATGGAGCATGTGATCTTCATGGAAGGAGAAAGAGATGATATCCCGGTAGAAGTAGCAATGCGTTATAACACTTCTTTCAACGAAAATCTTCACTCTTACGTAAACAACATCAACACTCATGAAGGAGGAACTCATCTTGCAGGTTTCAGACGTGCTTTGACGAGAACCCTTAAAAAATATGCTGATGATTTAGGAATTCCACAGAAAGAGAAAGTAGAAGTTACAGGAGATGATTTCCGTGAAGGATTAACAGCTGTAGTTTCTGTAAAAGTAATGGAACCTCAGTTTGAAGGACAGACTAAAACAAAATTAGGAAACTCTGAAGTTTCCGGAGCTGTAGATAAAATTGTAGGGGAAATGCTTACGAATTTCCTTGAAGAGAACCCAAATGAAGCGAAACAGATCGTTCAGAAGGTGGTTTTGGCTGCAAAAGCAAGACAGGCTGCAAAAAAAGCCCGTGAAATGGTTCAGAGAAAATCTCCGATGGGAGGTTCCGGTCTTCCAGGGAAATTATCAGACTGTTCATCAAAAGATCCGGCAGAATCTGAAATCTTCCTTGTAGAGGGAGATTCCGCAGGGGGTACGGCTAAGCAGGGAAGAGACAGACACTTCCAGGCTATCCTTCCGTTAAGAGGTAAAATTCTGAACGTAGAGAAATCTATGCTTCACAAAGTATATGATAATGAAGAGATCAGAAATATCTATACTGCTCTTGGGGTTTCTGTGGGAACTGAGGAAGACAGCAAAGCATTGAACCTGGCAAAATTAAGATACCACAAGATCGTGATTATGACCGATGCCGATATTGACGGATCTCACATTTCAACACTGATTCTTACTTTCTTCTTCAGATATATGAAGGAACTTATTGAGAACGGTTATATCTATATCGCTCAACCACCTTTATATCTTTTAAAGAAAGGAAACAAAAAAGTATATGCTTATAACGAAAAAGAGCGTGAGGAGTTTACTTTAGAAATGTCTCCGGACGGAAAAGGAGTAGAGGTACAACGTTACAAAGGTCTTGGAGAGATGAACCCTGAACAGCTGTGGGAAACTACATTGAATCCTGAACACAGAATTCTGAAGCAGGTAACCATTGATAATGCAGTGGAAGCAGACAGTATTTTCTCAATGCTGATGGGAGATGAAGTTCCGCCAAGAAGAGAATTTATCGAGAAAAATGCGAAATATGCAAAAATTGATGCATAAACCTTTTTAAAAATATAATAAAAAAGCTTCTGATTATTTAGAAGCTTTTTTTATATTTGGATAAACCAAAAAAACAATAATATGTTAACTCTTTTACAAACAGATCCTTACAACGGAGCAGATGCGGCTTCTGGTGCAGTTGCTGCAGGATTAGGGATCGGAACAATGTTCTTCGGACTGCTTTGCTATATATTCTATGGATATTGCATGTACAAAATTTTCCAGAAAGCAGGAAGACAAGATGCCTGGGCTGCCTTTATTCCTATTTACAACACAATCGTATTACTGGAAATTGTGAAAAAACCGATTTGGTGGATCATTCTTTTCTTTATTCCACTGGTAAACATTTATGCATGCTGGGTGGTATATGACAGACTTGCCAAAGGCTTTGCGAAAGATACACCTCTGTACACCATTCTGATTCTCCTTTTCGGATTTATTTTTATTCCTGTATTGGGATTGGGAAGTGATCGTTTTGACAGTAAACTGGTCCCGAATGATTAAATAGAAAGAAAAAAATGAAAAGACTTCAGCAATGAAGTCTTTTTTTTATTGATCATCTATAGAATTGTAGAATTAATTGTACTTCCCGTTATTATTAATTCTACAGTATTTGAATCATATGGATTGTAAATTATTATAAATTTGAGTGCAGACAATATGAAGTTTATCCCTTCATGTTACAGAATATATATTCTTATTTCAATATAGAATGAATATAAATATTCTGTTATAACTTTTCAGAAATAAGCAATGAAAAGTTGATAATGTGTTCATTACCTTATAAGTACATTAAAAACTGTACTTTTTAAGTATTAGGTTGAAGGCTTCACATGTTGAAGCCTTTTGTATTTTTTTTAACAGTTATTAAGATTTTATTATTTTTGTATAATATTAATAACGATGATGAAAATATTAGTACTGGGGGCTTTATCTACCGCCTCATTATATTTCGCACAGAGCTATCCTGCCTCTGCCATTCCTGAGAATTTAAAGAAAAACGCTAGTGTTGTAATCCGGAAAGATTTTACAACCGTTCAGATCAATAAAGTTGATGAAATAAAATATCAGAAAAATAAGGTAATTACAGTCTTAAATAAAGACGGTGACGATGAGGCAGTAGCTTACATCCCTTATGATAAATCAAAAAGTATTTCAAACATAAAACTTACGATTTACGATGAGGCCGGTAAAAAAATTAAAAGTGTTTCAAAATCTGATTTTAAAGACGTAGCCAACAATCCTCAGGGAGTTTTTTATTCTGATAACAGGATATTGGTTTATTCATATACACCGGTGCAATATCCTTATACTATTGATTTTTCCTATGAAGCGGAAGATGAGGATACTGTTTTTATCCCGGATTTTGTACCTTTTACTTCTACTAAAATATCTCTTGAAGAAGCACAGTTTAAAATCGTTAACACTTCTGGAATAGAACTCAGATCTAAAATTTACCCTTCAAAATACAATTATACCTCTGTGATAGAAAGCGGTAGTGGAAATGATAAAACCTATTCATACAAAAATGTACCTGCTATTGACGATGCTTTTATGATTCCAGAGCCTGTTAAAATCTTACCTGCGGTCAACTTTGCACTTACAAAATTCAGCCTTGCAGGGAAACAGGGAACTTTGAATAACTGGACAGATTTCGGAACCTGGATTTACAATGATCTTTTGGTACCTGTTTCTGTATCTACTCCTGCTATTAAAGCTGAGGTAGCCTCTTTACAATTACAGGGATCTGTAGAAGATAAAGTAAAGAAAATCTATCAGTACATGCAGAACAAAAGCCGATATATTGCTGTGGCTTTGGGAATAGGTGGATGGCAGCCTATGATGCCGGATGAGGTTCAGAAAAAAGGCTATGGAGATTGCAAGGGGCTTACGAATTATATGAAAGTTCTTCTGAATGAAGCAGGGATTCCTTCCAATTATTGCATCATTACCTCCAGTCGGTCACAGGTTTCTTTTGATCCCGAATTTCCTTCTATGGGAGGAAATCATATTATTCTTATGGTTCCAACAGAAAAAGGAAATATATGGCTTGAAAATACCTCTCAGCAAATTGCTTTTAACCATTTAAATTACAGTACTACCGACAGAAATGTACTTGCTGTGACTCCGAAAGGAATCGAACTGATCAATACACCGGTGTATAAAGCAGAACAGAATAAAGAAAAACAAACATTGAGAGTTAATCTTAATGAGGATAATAGTATTATCGGCACCGGTAACTTTTCTTATACCGGAAATCAATATGATGATAATCTGAGATTTGCCAACCTTAATCCTAAAGAAAAGAATGATGCAGTTAAAGAAAGGTTTAATATCCTGAACTTTGAAAAAGTTGAAATGAAAAATTTTAATAACGACAGAGACAATGCCGTTATTACCTATGATCTGGATTTTAAAACCAATAATTTCTCTAAAAAAGCTGGAAACAGCATGTTGTTCAGATCGGTACCTATTTTTAATGATGCAGTCTTTAAAACTGATGAAAACCGTGAGCTTCCTTTTGAAGTAGGCATGTCTTATGAGGATGAATATGAAATTGCCTTTGTTCTTCCTTTAGGATATAAAGTTGATGAAACTCCGGATAACGCAAGCATTACTTCCGAGTTCGGATCTTATAAGCTAAGCTTTGTTAAAAGTGATGATCAGGTAAAAGTGATCAGAAAAATACAGATTAATAAAGGGCTGTATCCAAAAGAAAAGTACAATGACTATATCAGTTTCAGAAAAAAGATCCTGAATATGGATAATTCAAAAATTTTAATAACAAAAATATAACCATGAAAAAAATAATAGTATTGCTTCTTTGCTCAGCCGGCACAATACTGGTAAATGCTCAGAAGAAATATGAATTTCTTAATCCTCCGAAATTTAATGATGCAGATTTGTCTAAAACCAAATCATTACTGGATGAAAATGCTCCTGCAGAGATCTTGTATAAATCTGCTTATTTTATGATCGATAACAATACCGGTAATCTGCATAAAAGATATTTTTACAGAGTTAAGATTTATGATAAAGATAAGGCTGAAGATTGGCTGAATCTCGAAATCCCTATCTATAATATCGGTTCAAACAGAGAATCACTAGGTAAATTCAAGGCTTTTACTTATAATCTTGAAAATGGAAATTCTGTTCCTGTAAAAGTAGAAAAGAGTTCTCAATATAAAAGTAAAGAGAATAAATATGTTACTCTCACAAAATTTGCATTTCCAGGTGTGAAAAACGGGTCAATCCTGGAATATCAATACGAAATTGTATCTCCGTTCAGATTTATGATTCCTGAAGTATTGATAGAATCCGACACGCCTTCTCTGAATACAGAATACGTTTTTGATACTCCGATTAATATGTCATATAACGTAAATTATACAGGGGGAATTACTCCTAAGTACAGAGAGATGGAGGAAAGATACCTATATGGTGCACAATACAGAACCTACAGATTTGCTTATGAAAATCTGAAAGGCTTTAAAACTGAAAAATTTGTAAGAAATGACAGAAACTTCAGAACAAAAATCAGTGCTGAGCTGAATTCTACAAATTTCGGAGAGCTCAAGCTGTATTCTTCCTCATGGGATCAGATTGGGAAGAGATTGTATGAAAGTGAAGATTTTGGAGGAGAACTGAAAAGAACAAAACTGGCAAAAGAAAACATGCCGGCAGGAATTTCAGAAATGAAAACAGATCTTGAAAAGGCAAATGCTATTTTTTCCTATGTTCAAAAGACCTTTACCTGGAATAAAGATAAAGGAATCTACACAGAAGATGGCATCAGGAAACTGTTGGAAACTAAAGTCGGGAACGCTGCAGAAATCAATCTTTTTCTTGTGATGATGCTTCGCGAAGCAGGTCTTAAAGCTGATCCGTTGGTAATTTCTACAGTGGAAAACGGGTTAATCAACCTGGTTTCGCCTAATATTTCCAATATGAATTTTGTATTAGCAGCGATCAGTATTGATGACCAGCTGCATATCTATGATGCCACTTCAAAACAATCTTCTCTGGATGAGATTCCTCTTAAAAACTGGAATCAGTATGGAATTTTAGTCACCAAAGACAAGACTCTTCTGATTCAAATGGCCAATGTGAAGTCAAGTAATACTTTCCTTACAGTCAATGGTAAAATCAATGACGACGGAAGTATTTCAGGAACGTATTCTGACAGAGATACCGGCGCCTACGCAATGTATGTAAAAGACAGCTATGACGATAATGCTGAGAAATACAAAAAACAATACAAGGAAAACTTCTCCATGGACTTTACGGATATCGATTCAAAAGTCTTAGAAAATGGAGACTTTGAAAGCAGTATGAAATTCTCTTCTCCCAACCTGATTGACAGAGTAGGGAAGAAAATGATCATTAATCCTATGCTGTTTTTAAACAAAAGTTCCAATGAATTTGATCAGACGGAAGTAAGACAGTATCCTATCGATTTTGGATCACCGATCACAAAAGTAAAAAAAGTAACTCTTGAAATTCCGGAAGGATACGTGATTGAGGAAATGCCTAAAGAAAAAAAGATTGTCACAGAAGATAAAGAAGTAGAATACACCTATTCTATCGTACAAAAAGGAAATAAGCTGGAGGTAACGACCACAACAAAAATTAACAGTTCAGATTATCCGAAAGAGTATTATCCTGCATTTAAACAAATCTGGGGCGTCGCTTCGAAATTTGAAAACCAGGTAATCAGTCTTGTTAAAAAGTAATGTCTGACGTGATCTGAGTAAAAAAATATATTTTTTTCCAAAACCATTCATCTTTTGAATGGTTTTTGTATATATACTTAAAAAATAAATTATGAAAAATACGATTGCTGTTATAGCATTATCTTCTTTCCTGGCAGTTACGGCCTGTAAAAAAAATGAAAAGGCAGGGCAAGCAGAAAAAACAGAAAATAAAGCGACTGAAGAATTTGTAGTGGACTCTGTGAAAGTCAATGATTCTACAAAAATTACAGACTCCTTAAAAGTAAGTTACACTTCAAAACTGTTGGTTTTCCCTTCTTTAAAAGATAAAAAACTACTGGACAGCATCTATTTTCAGAATGAAAAAATTAAAGACTTTTCCAAAGCTGGTCTTCAGGCTTATCTGGATAATGAAAAAAATAGTTATTTCAATTCTGTAAAAAATGATAATAAAGACTGGGCTTCAGATGTTACTTATGCTCAAAACTGGTATTCAAGCTCACATATGAATCTTATTTCCAACACCAACGGTTATATGCATATCCAATATGTGGGAAGCGGATATGAAGGTGGAGCACATGATAATTATGGCTTCTCAGAAAGAGTTTTTGATCTGAAAAACAGCAAAAAATTAGAATTGAAAGACATTACTTCAATGCCTAAAAATAAAATTGAAGCCATTCTGATGAAGAATATCGATAAAATGAATAGTGGTACGATGGATGGTGACGGAGAAGTGAAAAACTCAGAAATGCTTTTAGTAGATAAAATTCCGGCATCTGATAACTTTTATTTTGATGATAAAAACCTGTATTTTCACTACAGTCCCTATGAAATTGCTGCTTTTGCTGCCGGAGATATTACCATTCCGGTTTCATGGGAAGACCTGAAAGGCACATTAAATGCAGAATTTAAAGAAAGAATGAAAATTAAGTAAATTAATGCTTCCAGTTCAGGAAGCATTTTTTAATTTTGCGGTAATGGACAAAGTAGCTTTTATTATCAATCCTTTTTCGGCCAAAAAAAACTATCAGCCGTTTTTGAACGAACTTAAAGCAAAGGTTAACAATCCTCTGTATTATGTGTCAGAATCTATTCCCGGGACAGATGAATTTATCCAGTCTCACTTCGGAAAGGTAGATATTTTTGTGGCAATAGGAGGGGATGGTACCATTTCTACAGTAGCCAGGAACCTTATTTATACAGAGAAAATTCTCGCAATTTTCCCGGCAGGTTCAGGAAACGGTTTTTCCAATGAAACACAATTCAGTAAAAATCTGGATGAACTTTTAGAAAAAATAAAAGCAAAAAATTCCAGAAAGATCGATACATTTACCGTGAACGACAGGCTTTCCATCAATGTTTCGGGAACAGGTTTTGACGGTAAAGTGGTTAAAGAGTTTGAAAAAACAAGCCGTGGATTCAAAAACTATATCAAAGTTTCTCTGAAAACCTTCTTCAATTACAAACCGATCAAAGTGAAGTTTTTTGATGAGGAATATCAGCAGTATAACGGCAGATATCTGATGATGAACATCGCCAATACCCGGCAGTTTGGTAACAACGCCTATATTGCACCAAAAGCCAGTAAAAGTGACGGGCTGGTTGACATGGTTTTGGTGAAAAAGTTTCCTTTAACGTATTCTGCGCTCTTTGCTTTCAGGATGTTTACCAAAAGGCTGAAAGATGATGAATACGTAACCTATCTTCCGGTCTCTGAAATATCATTTAAAGTCAATACCAAAAACTGGCATCTTGACGGTGAATTCAATAAGATAAAATCACCAATTCATGTTAAAGTACAGCCTTCAAGTTTGAACATTTTGATTTAAAGCCAGTTACTGGTGTGGGTTAATCTGTTTCGGGTTTACCAGTTACTGGTTGTTTGGCTGCGAGTTCGGTTTATTTCGAGTTACGTTTTACACACAATCTTAAACCTTAAACCTTGAACCTTGAATTCTATTCCTATTCCCTGCAGCCTAAAACCTGCCATCTGCCACCTATCTACACTTCCAGTTTCTTTTCAACTTCAGCCGGATGTTCCAGACAGTATTGAAGCTGTTTTTTATCAAGTTGTTTTTCCCAGTTGGCCACTACAACTGTAGCTACGGAATTTCCAATGACATTGGTTAAAGCTCTGCATTCGCTCATGAACTTATCAATTCCAAGAATTAAAGTCATTCCTGCAATCGGAATTTCAGGAACTACGGCCAGCGTTGCTGCAAGCGTAACAAACCCGGCACCTGTGACACCAGCTGCACCTTTTGAACTTAACATGGCTACCAAAAGAAGCATCAGTTGCTTTTCCAGAGGAAGATGAATATTTAATGCCTGTGCAATAAAGAGAGAGGCCAGTGTCATATAAATATTTGTTCCGTCAAGATTGAAAGAATATCCGGTAGGAACTACAAGGCCTACAATAGCCCGTGAGCAGCCGGCTTTTTCAAGTTTTTCCATAATTCCCGGTAGGGCAGACTCTGAAGAGCTTGTGCCCAGAACGAGAAGAAGCTCTTCCTTAAGATAAAAAAGAAGTTTGAAAATATTAAATCCGTTATACCATGTCACCGCTCCCAGTACCAGGACCACAAAAAGGATAGACGTGATATAAAAGGTTCCTACCAGGAATATAAGATTCAGTACAGAATGAAGTCCATATTTTCCGATGGTAAAGGCCATAGCACCGAAAGCTCCTATCGGGGCAAGTTTCATGAGCATATGGACGATTTTAAATACCGGAGTCGACAAATCCTGTAGAAAATCAGTTACTTTCTGGCTCTTTTCTTTTGTTAAAACCAAAGCAACTCCCATTAAAATAGCAACCAGAAGAACCTGCAGGATATTATCACCCACCAAAGGGCTGAATAATGTCTCCGGAATAATATTCATAATAAAACCTGTAAGAGTAGATTCATGAGCTTTTGCCTGGTATTGTGAAACATCACCCGAAAGGGTAGCAGGATCAATGTTCAAACCATGTCCCGGCTGCAGAATATTTCCTACCACTAATCCGATGATAAGAGCCAGAGTTGAAAAGGTAAAAAAATAGATCATTGCCTTGATTGCAATTCTGCCTACTTTTTTCAAATCGGTCATGTGGGCAATTCCTAAAGTAAGGGTTATAAAAATTACCGGAGCGATAATCATTTTTACCAATTTGATGAATCCATCCCCCAATGGTTTCATCTTTTCTCCCAATTCAGGGTAAAATTTCCCAAGAAGAATACCCGCAATGATGGCGATAATCACCTGGAAATAAAGCTGATTGTGTATTTTTTTTGCTTTCAAAGAACAGTCGTTTTGTTTTTTTAAGGGCGAAAATTAAGAAAATTTATCTGAAAACATGACAAAAGTCATTCAAAAGAATCTGTTGAACTTATTTGATAGATTGATTAAAAAGTCAGGGCTTCATTCGAAGAATGAAGCCCTGACTCTATTTCTATATATTAATATGTAGTTTATTCCACTGCTACAGAATCATCTCCACGGCCGTCTGCCACAGCATGGATATTTCCGTTTTCATCAAGAACAATCATTTCTGTTTTTCCGATGTACTTCGTCTTTTCAATGACGTAATTCTTACTTTTCAGTTCAGAAATAGTACTTTCCGGAAAATTATTTTCAACCGTTATGGTTTCAGGAAGCCATTGGTGGTGGAATTTTGGTGCATTGACCGACATGTTTGCATTGAGTTTAAAATCAACCACATTCACAATGGATTGGTATACTGAAGTCGGTATTGTAGTGCCTCCGGGAGTTCCCACAACCATAAAAGGTTTTCCATTCTTAAGAATAATCGTTGGCGTCATTGAAGAAAGCATTCTCTTGTTGGGCTGTATTGAATTGGCCTCTCCACCCACAGCTCCGAACATATTCGGTACTCCGGGTTTGATTGAAAAGTCATCCATCTCATTATTTAAAAAGAATCCTGCTCCCGTAACTAAAACTTTACTTCCGTAATATCCGTTAAGAGTCGTGGTTACAGAAGCTGCATTTCCATCCTTATCCAATACGGAAATATGTGTGGTCTGCATCGATTCTTTCGGTTGTGCTATGATTTTACCGACTTCTGCACTTGGTGTCGCTTTGTCAAAACTAAAGCTTTTCCATCTCCCTTTCAGATAATCATCAGAGATCAGGTAAGAGGTCTTGTCCTGAATAAAATCCGGGTCACCCATATATTCAGCCCTGTCTGCGAACGCTCTTCTTTCTGCTTCAGCCATAATCTGAACTGCTTTTGTTGAGTTCTGCTGATATTTTTCAAGGTTTTCAAAACTGGCCATTCTGAGCATCTGGGCAAGTAGTACTCCGCCGCTTGATGGTAAAGGCATGGTGACAACATCGTTTCCTTTGTAATCAAATTCCAATGCTTTTCTCTCAGCAACTTTATAGTTTTTAAGATCTTCTAATGTGATGATTCCGTTCCCTCTTTTCATTTCAGCAACTAAAAGTTCAGCTGTTTTTCCTTCATAAAAACCTTTAGCTCCCTGTTTCTGGATCAGTTTCAAAGTTTCAGCTAAATCTTTTTGAACCAATAGATCTCCGGCTTTCCATGGAGTATCCTTCACGAAAATGATAGAAGATTTATTATGTTTCTGGAATTTTTCCCTTTGGTTATTCAGCATTTCTGCCTCTTTATCTGTGATGGCAAATCCTTTTTCAGCAAGATCAATGGCGGGCTGAATAATCTTTTCCATAGGAAGTTTACAATATTTCAACGTAGCAAAAAATCCTGCTACGCTTCCCGGGATGCCTACTGCAAGTCTGCCGTTCTGGGATAAATCTGTATCTGCCTTTCCTTTTTCATCAATATACATATCACGGGAAGCCTTTTTCGGAGCTGTTTCCCTGTAATCCAGTGTGAATTTTTCACCATTATTCTTTACGCCTACCAGAAATCCTCCGCCACCGATGTTTCCGGCCTGCGGATACACTACAGCAAGAGCATATTGTGTTGCGGTAACAGCATCGTAGGCATTTCCGCCCATCTTTAAGATTTTGGCTCCTGCTTCACTGGCTAACGGATGTGCAGAGACTACAACACCTTTCTTTTTTACCTGTACTTCTTTGATAATATTGATGTCAGTAAATTGTGCCCAGCTGAGCTGTGCAGCCAAAAGCATCGAAGCAATTAAAATCTTCTTCATATGATTGTTTTTTTCTTAGGACAAAATTATTGAATTTTTTGTGTAAATGGCTGTTTTTATTAGAGGTATGAAAATTATACATTGTTGTTTGAAGTTGTTGATATATTTTAAGTTAATTTATGTTTTATTGTTAATTTATTTAATAATATTGAATAATGTTTAAATTATTTAGAGTTTTTATGAATTTTAATTTATTTTTTATGATTCGAATTGCTACATTTGAAAAAAAAATACATGAAAAAAAATTACCAGAAAATTATCTTTTTGGGAACCTTGGTCTTTGTGTCAGCCAGCTTGGATGCACAAACGAAAGATTCTATAAAAGTAAAGGCAGTAGATGAAGTTAAAATTACTGTAGGATCCAGAAATAAAAGCCGAGTTGCAACTGATACTCCTGTTCCTGTGGATGTTATCAATATTGGATCACAATCTGTGCTAAGTCCGCAAACCGATCTTAATCAGATCTTAAACTATGCTGCGCCGTCTTTTACTTCCAATTCAACAACTGTAGCAGATGGTACGGATCATGTTGATCCAGCTCAATTGAGAGGACTCGGGCCGGATCAGGTACTTGTTTTACTTAATGGAAAAAGAAGGCATACTTCATCACTGGTTAATATTAACGGTTCTCCGGGTAGAGGATCTGTAGGGACTGATCTGAATGCTATTCCTGCTTTTGCTATTGAAAGGCTGGAAGTATTGAGGGATGGGGCTTCAGCGCAGTATGGCTCTGATGCAATTGCCGGGGTTATTAATGTGATCATGAAGAAAAATACCAATGCATTTACCGCAGCGATTATGGGAGGTGGATTTAATTCGAAAGGAGCTAATGATCATACCGGAGGATGGGATGGAGAGAAATATCAGCTTGATCTTAATTACGGAACTAAAATTGGTAATAATGGGTTCGTCAATTTTACGGCAAGTTTGCTGAACAGAAATGATACCGGAAGAGCCAGGTCGGCGGCAGGTGATATTTTTAATGCATATAATGCTATTGAGCAAAGAGCATTAGAAAAAGGAGTTAATATTTCCGCTCTTTTCGGGAATATCAATAACACTCCCAATACGCAACAAATCATAGATTATATACATCAGTATGCTCCGCATGTCAATTATTTTACTGCAGCACAGCAGGCTGATATTCAGTCGGCAAATACAATTACAGCCCTGCAGAATCTGCTGAAGGGTGATGTAACTGAAAATGAACTTGCTTACAGAGGGTTAACAAGAGACGACTTTAATATGAGAGTGGGGCAGTCTAGGTTAGGATCCGGTCAGTTTTTTATGAACTCCGAATTTGATCTGTCCTCAACAATCCGTGGATATGCTTTTGGAGGAATCTCCTACAGAGCGGGAAATGCAGCTGGGTTTTACAGAAGGCCTAATCAAAACAGAACTTCAACGTCAATATATCCTAATGGTTTCTTACCGGAAATTGCTTCTGATGTTATAGATCTCTCTTTTGCAGCAGGATTTAAAGGAAAATTAGGAAATATTAATTATGATATCAGTAACACTTACGGAAGCAATACTTTTGACTATACAATAAAAAATACAGCCAATGCATCCATGCTGTATCCTGGTAAAAGAGAGTTTAATGCAGGAGGTTTGGGGTTCTCTCAAAATACCATCAATGCAGATTTCGATACAAAGTTAGACTGGTTAAAAGGATTTAATATTGCCTTTGGAGGAGAAATGAGGTTTGAAAAATACAAAATAGAAAATGGCGAGGAAGCCTCATGGGCTCTTTATGATATTAATGGGAATCGGGGGTCTGCGATTAAACCTACTGATTTTTTTGGAAACATAAGGCCCGGAGGAGCTCAGGTGTTCCCTGGTTTTAGACCAGAAAATGCTTTAAATAAAGGAAGACATTCCGTAGCTGCTTATGTGGATACGGAACTGGATGTTACAGACAAGTGGCTTTTGAGTGCCGCTTTGAGATATGAAAACTATTCAGACTTTGGTTCTACATTCAACTATAAGCTGGCAACAAGATATAAGCTGACGGATCATATCAATCTGCGGGCGGCACATTCCACGGGATTCAGGGCTCCTTCTTTACAGCAGATTTATTTTAATGCTACAGCGACACAGTTTGTGGGCGGAACAGCATATGAAGTAGGTACGTTTTCTAATGATTCTGATGTAGCACGTATTCTTGGAATTCCACAATTGAAACAGGAAGAGTCGGTGAGTTATTCTGCCGGTTTTACGGCTAAGATTCCACAGGCCAATCTTACATTTACAGTAGACGGTTATTACATTAAGATTAAAAACAGGGTGGTCTTAACAGATCAGTTTTCAAGACCGTCAGGAACCTATCCGGTGGGAAGTGATCTTGCTAAATTACAGACTGCTTTTGATAAGGCCAATGCAAATGCTGCCACTTTCTTCGCGAATGCGATTGATACTCAGACTAAGGGTGTTGAAGGAGTGATTTCACATAAAGCAAGACTTTCTCAGGCGGTAGCTTTGAATTCTGATTTTGCAGTTACGGTGTCAAAGACGAACAGGATAGGAGATATACATGGTTCCGATATTTTAGTCAATGCCGGGCAGATCAACAGGTATTATTCGGAATCCAGCCGTGTTTACCTTGAGGAAGCTATCCCAAGGTTCAAAGCTTCCCTGAATAATGCCCTTGAAATTAATAAATTCAGTGTGCTGCTAAGGAATGTTTATTTCGGAAAAGTTACCGACCCTAATACGATGGATGCTAACGGGGATGGAATCGTAAGCGGAGAAATCATTAACGGCCAGGCTGTCGCTACTGAACATCCGGTTTGGGGAGGAAAAATAATTACCGACCTGTCTGTTGGATATAATTTTAATAAAAACTTTAAGCTGACAATCGGGGCAAATAATTTGTTTGATATTTATCCTGATAAAAACTACGGTCCGGCAACGCTAAAAACTCCTTCTCTGGATGCTTCCGGTAACCTCGTGTATGTTAATACATCTACTATCGATCTTTCTAATCAGAATCAGTTTGTATACTCGAGAAATGTTTCTCAGTTCGGAATGAACGGAAGATTTCTTTTTGCCAGAGTAAATCTTACTTTTTAATTACAAGCTTAGGCAATATAAAAAGGTGTACGAAAGTATACCTTTTTTATTATGGTTGGCATGTTTTTTTTACTTTTGTAGAATTCTAAAAAAAATCTGAAAAATGGAATCCTATACGGAAAGAATACTGATTACAGGTGCCTTGGGACAAATTGGTACCGAATTAACGAACAGACTTGTTGAAATCCACGGAGCGGAAAACGTAGTTGCCTCAGGATTGGACAGATGGCAGGAGGGAATTACCTCTGCCGGACACTATGAAAGAATGGATGTTACCAATACCCAATTGGTAAGACAGGTGATCAAAGATTACGATATTACGACAGTGTATCACCTTGCTTCGCTTTTATCCGGGACTTCGGAAAAGCAGCCAATTTTTGCGTGGAAGCTAAATCTTGAACCACTGCTTCATTTTTGTGAAATGGCGAAAGAAGGACTTCTTAAAAAGATCTTCTGGCCAAGTTCAATCGCTGTATTTGGAAAAGGAATTCCTAAGCATGACGTAGGACAGGATGTGGTGCTGAACCCAACAACCGTTTACGGAATCTCCAAAATGGCAGGGGAGAAGTGGTGTGAGTACTATTTCGATAAATATGGTGTGGATGTAAGAAGTATCAGATATCCAGGATTGATCTCATGGAAGACTCCTGCGGGAGGAGGAACAACCGACTATGCCGTTGAGATTTTCTACAAAGCAATTGAAGACGGAAAGTATACAAGTTTCATTTCGGAGAATACAGGAATGCCGATGTTGTATATGGATGATGCTATCAATGCAACCCTGAAATTGATGGAGGCTCCTAAAGAAAGTTTAACGGTTCGTTCTTCTTATAATTTGGGCGGAATGTCATTTACTCCAAAAGAACTGGCGGAAGAAATCACAAAAGAAATTCCGGATTTTACGATCGATTATAACCCGGATTTCAGACAGGCAATTGCAGATTCATGGCCGGCATCAATTGACGATTCCGTAGCTAAAAAAGACTGGGGTCTGACGTATGATTTCGGAATTTCTGAGATGACAAAAGATATGATTAAGAACCTAAAGGTAAAATTAGCAAAGGATTAATAATATAAAGTAATACTTTAATTAAAAATATCTTTAACGTCTGATTTTTAATATTTTATAGAATTTACATAAATTTTAATTTAAATGGTATTATTGACTTTTAACATCACTTGTATTGAAGCTGGAGTAAAAAACGGCTCTCAAATTTCTGATGAAGAGCGATTAAAAATCACTGAAGATAATACCAGAGCGATTCTGAGAATTTTAGATATTCATGATGTCAAATCAAGTTTTTTTGTAGAGGTTTCTCTTACTGAAAAACTTCATCATTTAATAAAAGCAATTTCATCCAAAGGGCATGAAATTGCTTTTTATAACAAAGGTTCAAATCCTGAAGAAATTGAAAATGCCAAGAAGAATATTCAGGATCTTCTGGAAAAACAAATCAGAGGAATCCGTCAGAAAGACATAAAGGTTTCTCACGAAATGTTAAAGATGATGGAATTCAATTATGTCTCCAATATTGATAATGCCAATATTCTTTTTCCTTTCAAAAGGCTTAAAAGAGATACTGAAATTATAGAGGAGGATGGGCTGAGTATTGTTCCGGAAAGTATCTCTCCGTACAGCCAGCTTCCCTATAATGATTTTGTATTTCAGATTCTGCCGATGAAGTACTATCAGAATATGGTACTGGAAACTTTGCAGAATGAAGAATTTGTGCTGATCTACCTGAACACATGGCAGTTTACGGATTTCAAGAAATACCGTTTTGATATTCCATTTTACCGAAGCTTATTTTCGGGCAAAAAAATGGAGGACAAACTAGATGCCCTCCTTACTTTTCTTAACGATAGGGAAATGGCTACTTCCCGTATGAAAGATTATATTTTTTAGGTTGCAGGTTATAGGTTGCAGATATTAGGTGTTAGGTAGCAGCTAATAGGTTAAAGGGATTAGGGAGAGCTATTTCACATGTTCAACAATACTCAATTTCTAAACCTCTAACATTAAACTTTAAACATTAAACATTAAACATTAAACTTTGAACTTTGAACTTTGAACTTCACTAGCTCAACTCAAAAAGCGTAATCTCCGGCAATACACCTACTCTTCCCGGATAGCCCAATACTCCGAATCCTCTGTTGACATACAGTAGTTTTCCTTCACTTTCGTATAAATCGGCCCATTTTGGGTATTTATATTGTACGGGTGACCATTTGACATTCTTAAGATCCAGCCCAAACTGCATCCCGTGCGTGTGTCCCGAAAGTGTCAGGTGAATGTTTGCAGGGTGCTTTTTTACTACATAATCAAAGTGGGTAGGGTCGTGGCTCATTAAAATCTTAGTGGCAGATTCCGGTACGCCTTGTAAAGCATCATCAATCTTTCCGAATTGTGGGAATGGCTTCAATCCCCAGTTATCAACCCCAAGAATATATAGTTTTTCTCCGTTTTTTTCAATGACTCTGTGTTCATTTCTCAGCATATCAAATCCGGCTTGCTTTTCATAATCAATCAATGTATCAAGGTTTTCTTGTTTAGCTGCAGGTGATTCCCAGCTTACATAATCTCCGTAATCGTGGTTTCCCAATACCGCAAACTTGCCGTCTTTAGCCTGGATTTTTGAAAATAAGGGAATAAAAGGTTTGAATTCATCAGCAACGTTATTCACCATATCCCCGGTAAATAATACCAGGTCTGGCTTCTGCTCATTAATCAGCTCAATGGCATGCTCTAATTTGCCGGGATCAGAGAAACTTCCGCTGTGGACATCAGAAATCTGGATGATTTTATAGCCTTTAAAGCTTTTCGGAAGGTTGGCGAAATTCACTCTTACCCTTCTTACCTTATGTCTGTACTTTCCAAATGTAATCCCGTCTATGAAAAGAGCGGAAAGAAGGCCGCTCATTCCCAATCCAACCAGACTCAGGAACTTTCTTCTTTCCGGGAAGAAGTTTTCCGATGGCTTGGCGAAACCGATCAGGTAACCACCCGTTCGGACAATATCATCAATCAATAAAAATAACACGATAAAGATCTTTGGAAGAATGAAGATTAAAAATAACGAAATCATGATCTGAGCTCTTACCATACTTCTGTCTGATCTTTGGTAGTGGGTAACTTCATACGCGAAAATTCCATACACAACTAAAGATATGACCCAGTATCCGATTCTGATCCAGAAATTATCGGTAAGTGTTCTGACGGCCTGATAAATATACACTTCCAGAAAAAGGAAGATTGCGGCGATGATTAAAAAATTCTTTTGCATGTTCTGATCAAAAAAAAGCACAAAGAATAAACTTCCCTGTGCTTTTATATTTTTAATGGTTTAAATATTACTTTTTAGGAAATCTATAAACGATAGCATTGATGTTCATTCCGGCACCTACCGAAGTCATTACAATGTTACCATTATCTTTAAACGATTGACCCTCCATTTTTCCTTTAATTATTAAATCGTACATAGTAGGAATTGTTGCTACAGAAGTGTTTCCGAAATCCTGAATAGTCATAGGAGAGATGGCATGATCGTATTCTTTCACGTCATAAAGCTTATGAAGTCTTTCAATCATTGCATAATCCATTTTAGCATTAGCCTGGTGGATTAAGATTTTGTCTATATCTTCAATAGAAAGACCGGCATCAGTAATGGTATCCTTGATGGCAACCGGTACATTTTTTAGAGCGTATTCGTAGATTTTTCTTCCTAACATTCTTACATACAGACGTTTCTGATCTACTTCTTTATTGATGGAAGGAGCGTTTTCAAGATAGTTTAATTCCGGTCCGTTATCACAAATTGTGTTGTGGGCAATAATTCCAACATTCTCTTCATCCGTAGCTTTTACCACTACAGCTCCGGCACCGTCTGCAAAGATCATTCTGTTTCTGTCATGCGGATCTGTTACTCTGCTTAAAGTTTCTCCTCCGATAACAAGAATGGTTTTGGCTACTTTAGCTTTAATAAGGTTATCTGCCAAAATCATTGCTTCTACCCATCCCGGGCATCCGAAAAGCATATCGTAGGTTACGCATTTTCTGTTTTTGATTCCCAGTTTATTCTTCACTCTCGCTGCCATTGTAGGCATAAAATCAGCATATCCGTGTTCAGTAACTTCCCCGAAATTGCTTGCATAAATAATATAATCCAGGTCTTCGCCGTCTACTTTTGCGTCCTCAAGGGCAATTTTTGCAGCTTCATAACCGATTTGTGAGTTGGAAAGATCATCCTCAATGAATCTCCTGTTTTCGATTTCTGTAATCTCTACAAATTTCGCAATGGTCTCTTCCACAGGCTTTTCAATCTTTACCCCGTCTTCAGTGTAAAACTCGGAATTCATGAAGTAATCTCTACCAATAACTCTGTTCGGAATATAACATCCAGAGCCAATAATGATCGTATTCGGCATTCGTTTATATGATTTTTTTAAAGATGCAAAGTTAATAATTAATATTAATAACGGAGAATTAAAAATATTATTAAATTTGCAAAAATTGTACTTTACAATCTATGAAAAACAACTCGTCCTTAAAAGGCTTACTTATTGCAGCTGTGGCGTTTATCGTTGCCTTTGGGATCTACTTCCTTTTTTTAGCCAAGAAGAATTATTATGTTGTAGATAATCCTACCCCGAATACGTATTATTTTAAGATCAATAACGGATCTGAAGGAATTATTTCTGCGGGGCAGTATGTGCATGTGGATTTGAATAAAGGGAAAAACTCTATTCAGGTTTTTGATCAGAACAAGAAAATGCTTTACGATTCAGCATTTGAAGTGAATAAACTTCGCGGTCTGATTAATATTACCCATCAGGATTACTACGTAAATGATCAGTATTACGGATATAATCTTAAAAAAGATTCGTTGCTGGCTAACCTTGATAAAACGGTTATCGACGGAAAGGATTATTACGGAGGAGCAAGACGCTTCAATAAGCTTTACACAGAAGATTTTTATTACAATGTAGATGAAGACTATGACAAAGTGATCAAAAACATCCAGAAAGTGGAATCGCGATCCAAAATCTTCAGAAAGCAGGATTACCTAAATTATTACAAAGAATATTACAAGTTTTAAGTTTTGACAAAAGATATCACCAAAGTTACTCCCTACAATTCAGAGGCTACCAAAAAGAGCCAGGTAGAGGATATGTTCGACAACATTGCACCGAAGTATGACCTTCTGAACCATGTTTTATCCATGAAAATTGACGTTTTATGGAGAAATAAACTGGTAAAATGGATGAAAAATGATAATCCGCAGGAAGTGCTGGATGTGGCTACAGGAACAGGAGATCTGGCAATTACTATTGAAAAAGGAACCGGTTCTAAAGTAGTTGGATTAGATTTATCACAACAAATGCTGAATGTTGGCGTTATTAAAATAAAAAAACTTAAATTAGACGGCAAAATTTCCATGCAAAAAGGAGATGCAGAAAATTTACCCTTCGAGGACAATAGATTTGATGCTGTTTCCGTTGCATTTGGAGTAAGGAATTTTGAAAACCTTACCAAAGGTTTGGCAGAGTTAAGAAGAGTAGTTAAAGATAACAAAAGTGTTTATATACTGGAGTTTTCAAAGGTTGAGGGTTTCATGGGACCATTTTATATGTTTTATTTCAAAAATATATTGCCTGCCATCGGCAGATTGGTTTCTAAGGATAATAGGGCGTACACATACCTTCCGGATTCTGTAAATGCTTTTCCTTTCGGGGAGAAGATGAAGCAAATTCTTTTAGATACGGGATTTAAGAAAGTTGAATATAAAAAATTAAGTTTAGGTATAGCCACAATTTATAAAGCAACAAAGTAACCTATGAATAAATTTCTATTAAAAGCACTGGTTTTAACCTCAGTAAATGTTGCCGTTTTTGCAAACGCGCAATTCAGAACCCGAAACAGAATGGACAAGTTGGAAGATTTCGACGAACAGAAATTCAGTTGGGGGTTTTATTTGAACGGGAACAGACTGGATTACCGCATTGTTTTACATCCGAAATACGGGATGAATGATAATGAAAACCTTGTTACCTCTAAGGAAAGCTATAGTTTCGGTGCCGGGCTTATTGCAAAATGGAGACTGAATGACTATCTTGACGTGAGAATAGAACCAGGTTTACAGTTTGCACAAAGACAGTTGACTTTTAATACTCAATCCAATGACATATATGCAGGGGGATCTTTAACGAATGATCCTTTTATGCCATTCCCTTTACAGGAAAAGGATAAAGTAAGAGAAATTAAATCTACGTTGATCGATATTCCGGTACTTTTGGAGCTTCACGGCCAGAGATGGTACAACTCAAGACCTTATGTTGCAGCAGGGGTGAATTACGTTGTAAACCTTCAGTCTAATGCAACTTCTACAGACGACAACATGCAGGGAATCTACAGATCTACTACGCACAACTTTGCATGGTCTGCAGAAATGGGAATCCAGTTTTATTTCAACAAATTTAAACTGACTCCTGCCGTAAGAGGAACATTCTTCATGAACAATGAAAAAGTGGCGGATAACGCTACTACACCTCCTTACTGGTCATCTGCAATCTCTACATTGCAGACAAGAGCAGTAATGTTCGTTCTGAAATTTGAATAAAAAATATTTCAATGAAAAATACACAGGAGGTGCGCTGGCACCTCCTTTTTTATTGTTATATCAAAATATAGAGTGTTTTATTTTTGTTAGTGTTATTATTTTTTTATTTTTGCTTTTAGTTAGAATATACAAACCTGAAATGCTTCAAGATTTAGAAAACAATTTTTCAGAATTAGAGAGAAAGATTTCGACTCTGCAAAAGAACTATAAAAATCTTACGGAAAATTTAAAAGAATTAAGTATTGAGCATGAAGAGTTGAAGAAGAAATATGATGAGGAAAGAAGAAAGAATCAGGTATTAGCAGAAGAACAAAAAAATATAAAACTTTATTCAGCAATATCAGGAAATCCTGAACACAATAGGTTAATGAAAAACCATATCAACAGATTGGTAAAAGAAATTGATTTCTGTATTGCTCAGCTTCAAAACAGTGGATTATAATGGAGATAAGGAGAATAACCGTCAACATTGCAGGAAGAGTGTATCCGCTGAACGTACCGGCAGCAGAGGAAGAAACTTTGCGTAAAGTAGGGAAGCAGATCGAGAATATGATTAAAGATTTTGAACAAAACTTCGATGTAAGAGATAAACAGGATGCTTTGGCAATGTGTGCCCTTAAACTGGGAACCAATGCGGAAGTAGTTTCTCTGAACTACGAAAAAAATATTAATTCTACCAACGAAAGGTTAAAGCAGATTAATCAGTCGTTGAATGAAATCGGGAAATAGATTTTTTTTCCTGAAAATTACTGCCTACAATAATTCTAACACATTAAAGGTAAACTCAACGCTAAACAATTACCGAACAAATGTCCATTGAATGGCGTGCCGGGCTTCCGGATTACAGACAGTGGAAATCAGTTCAAATCGTGTTGATTAGGAGTTTACTCTCAATCTCTGGATTATTGTGGGCTTTTTTTATTGAACAAGGATATGAATACAATTAAAACTCAATATAAATTATGATAGAAGTTATAGTCGGTGTTGTTTGTTTGGTAATCGGAGCTGTCGTGGGAATGTTTTTTTCCAGAAGTTCTCTGAATACTAAAGCAAAATTCATCATAGATGATGCCAAGAAAAATGCCGAAAACCTTATAGAAAAAGCTAATGTACAGGCTGAATCCATAAAGAAAGAAAAGAATCTTCAGGCTAAAGAAAAATTCCTGGAACTGAAATCACAGCATGACGCTGATATTCAGTCCCGCGAAAAGAAAATGCAGGAAGTTGAGAAAAGAATCAAAGACAAGGAACACAAGCTGAATGACGAGCTTAGCAAGACTGGGAAGCTTGAAAAAGATCTAGACAGACAGATTGCAGATTATGCCAAGAAGAACGAAATTCTGGATAGAAAACAGCAGGAATTAGATACGGCTACTGCCAAGAAAGTAGAAATACTTGAAAAAATCTCTAATTACACCGCTGAGGAAGCTAAAGCAGAATTGGTAGAAACCATGAGAGCAGAGGCCAAAACAAGAGCACAGGCACATGTTCAGAGCATCATGGAAGAAGCTCAGATGAATGCTAAAAACGAAGCGAGAAAGATCGTTATCCAGACAATCCAGAGAATCGGAACGGAGCAGGCAATCGAAAATTCAGTATCCGTTTTCAACATCGAGTCTGATGAAGTAAAAGGTAGAATTATCGGTAGGGAAGGTAGAAATATCCGTGCTTTGGAAGCTGTAACCGGAGTAGAAATTATCGTTGATGATACTCCTGAAGCTATTCTTCTTTCATGCTTTGATCCGGTAAGAAGAGAAATTGCAAGACTATCCCTTCACAGATTGGTAACCGATGGTAGAATTCACCCGGCAAGAATCGAAGAAGTGGTAGAAAAAACAAGAAAGCAGATTGAGGAGGAAATCATTGAAGTAGGGAAGAGAACCATCATTGATTTAGGAATCCACGGATTACACCCTGAACTGATCAAAATCGTAGGTAGAATGAAATACCGTTCTTCTTACGGACAAAACTTACTACAGCACTCGAGAGAAGTAGCCAACATTGCTGCAACGATGGCTGCTGAATTAGGATTAAACGTAAAATTAGCAAAAAGAGCAGGTCTTTTACACGATATCGGTAAAGTTCCTGAGCAGGAATCAGAATTACCACACGCCCTTTTAGGAATGCAGTGGGCTGAGAAATACGGTGAAAACCCTGAAGTTGTAAACGCAATCGGAGCTCACCACGACGAAATTGAAATGAAATCGTTATTATCTCCGATCATTCAGGTTGCCGATGCGATCTCAGGAGCAAGACCGGGAGCAAGAAGACAGGTATTGGAGTCTTACATCCAGAGATTAAAAGATCTTGAATCTGCAGCATTAAGCTTCGATGGAGTATCCAGTGCTTATGCCATCCAGGCGGGTAGAGAATTGAGAGTAATGGTAGAGAGCGGAAAAGTAAATGACGAAGTAGCGTCTCAGCTATCTTACGACATCTCTGAGAAAATCCAGAATGAACTGACTTATCCGGGGCAGGTAAAAGTAACAGTAATCAGAGAAACGAGAGCTGTCAATATTGCCAGATAATAATCAGAAAAAGATATTTGATAAAAACCTTTCAAGAAATTGAAAGGTTTTTTATTTTTATCAAAACTTAAAAATGCAAGAACTGTCCCTGTCTTCAAAACTGAAGTACATTTTCTCTATTCCCGTTATTATCTCCGCCCTTGGCTATTTTGTAGATATCTATGACCTTCTTTTATTCGGTATCGTTAGAATACCCAGTTTAAAAGCTTTGGGGCTTAATCCGGATGCGGACGGAACTTTTATTCTGAACTGTCAGATGGTAGGCCTTCTTATCGGAGGGGTGTTCTGGGGAATTTTTGGCGATAAGAAAGGAAGGCTTTCCGTACTTTTTGGATCCATTTTAGTGTATTCTTTAGCCAATATTGCCTGTGGTTTTCTGCCTTATTTTCCGAAAGAGCATTTGGTATACCAATATGCCGGCTTAAGGTTTATTGCAGGTATAGGACTTGCCGGAGAGCTTGGAGCCGGAATTACACTGGTTTCTGAAAGTCTGCCGAAGAATTTAAGAGCCATCGGGACTTCGGTTGTTGCCGGTTTCGGATTAATGGGGGCCGTTGTAGCTCAGCTAACTGTAGAGCTGGCCGGAGGATGGAATATTTCTTACATTATCGGTGGGATCATGGGAATTATGTTATTGATACTGAGAATAAGCGTATCGGAATCCGGAATTTATAAGAATCTTGAGCATAAAAACATCTCCAAAGGAAACTTTCTCTCCTTTTTCACCAATAAAGACAGACTGATAAGATATTTAAAATGCATTGCAGTGGGATTACCTACGTGGTATTGCATAGGGATTCTGGCTGTTTTAGCCAATCAGTTTGCCCCTGAATTAGGAATAAAGGATATCAACCCCGGAAAAGCCATTATGTGGGCTTATGTAGGTATTTCTGTCGGTGACCTGTTGAGTGGTTTTATTTCCCATGCTTTAAAATCCCGTAAAATGGCCATCTTTTATATGCTGATCTTTACGCTGATCGGGGTGGTAATTATGTTATTCGGAAATACCAACACGGAAACCAGATATTACCTGTTTTGTGTATGGCTGGGATTTGGAACAGGATACTGGGCTATGTTTGTAACGTTGGCAGCAGAACAGTTCGGAACGAATATCAGAAATACGGCAACAACTACCGTTCCTAACATGGTAAGAGGGTTGGTGCCGGTAATGATATTTGCTTTTGATTCTCTTAAAGGACATTTCCCGGTTGTGGAAAGTGCTGCCATAGTAGGAGTGGTGGTATTCGGGCTGGCATTTTATTCTTCACTTACCATTTCAGAAACCCACGACAGAGATCTTGAATTTACGGAATAATTTAACTTGTTTAATAAATAACATAGTGCTATTCCTTATTTTGAACATAATAATAGGGTTATTATCAATAAATTATTCAATTTTACATTAATTTTTGTTGCGAGTATTTAATATTTGTTTAACTTTGAAAGGTAACTAAAACTATATTTTTAATCAAACTAAATCTCATGAACATTATGAAAAACGCTAAAAAATTAAGAAAACAGGATCTGAAAAACATTACCGGAGGAATAAGCGGAAATCCTGATTTATCACTTTGCGGATGCAGCTGCTCAGGAGCAGTAACCGGACCTTGGTATTGTGTACAATATATTGGCTGTCCACAAGTTTATACTTGCGGGGAGATCTAAGAAATTATTTCAATTAGAAATAAACATTTCCACATTTAATATGCAGAACCCTTTTGATTTCAAAAGGGTTCTGCTCTTTTAACGGATGATGTAAAGAAGGCTGCCGATGCTTATCGTTATCCATAGGATAATTGCCATTACCAAAGGTTTTAATCCGATTGATTTTAGTGTTTGAACAGAAAGGGTAGAACCAATCAAAAATAAAGTCAGATTCAGACCGGATTTTGCCAGAACAGTAATCGAAGTACTGAATCGGTCAAGAAAGGGGAAATAAGTATTCAAAAGGATTGCTGCAATGAAATATCCAATAAACCAGGGAATCTTTATTTTGGAATCTTTACTTTTAAAAATAAACATGGTGATCAGTGAAACAGGAATAATCCATAAAGCACGAGCCAGTTTTACTGTGGTGGCTATTTTCAAAGCTTCATCTCCATATTTACTGGCGGCACCCACTACAGAACTTGTGTCATGAATTCCCACGGCACACCAAAGCCCAAACTGCTCCTGTGAAAGATTCAGCAGGTGTCCTATTGCAGGGTATACAAACAAGGCAACCGAATTTAAGGTAAAAACAATAGCCAGTGCAAGAGAAATTTGTTTTGTATTGGGTTTAATGATTGGGGAAACAGCAGCAATAGCACTCCCGCCACAAATAGCAGTTCCTGCGGAGAGAAGATAAGATAAAGGCCTTTCCAGTTTAAATATTTTTCCAAGAAAATATCCTAAAACCATAACAGTGACAATACTTACAACAGTCAGCATCAAGCCTGTTTTACCGGCATGAAGCGCTTCATCAAGCTTCAGCCCGAATCCAAGACCTACAATTGAAATCTGCAGCAGTAAATGAATATATTGATGAAGATGTTTTTCAAAAGGATTTCCGATAAAGACAACCAGGAAAAAACCCAGCGCCAGGGCAATTGGAGAAGATATAAAGGGAGTAAGGCATAATACAGCCAAAACAATAAAAAATACTTTCCTTGTTATTTCATTTTGAATGAAATCTTTCATAATGCGAACTTTTAAAATGAGCATCAAAAGTCCGGAAAATAGTATTACAAAGTAAATCGTATTTTGTTATATTGAATAACTAAAAGTTATATCTTTGCTTATTGCTTATTGCTTATTGCTTATTGCTTATTGCTTATTGCTTATTGCCTGTTATTCTGCAAACCTCAAAAAAAGTTTGATCAGTTCAGATTGTTCTCCTTTAGGCAGGATAAAATGAAAATCTCTTTCGATACTGAAATTTTTAATATCAATCACTGTAAGGATGTTGTTTTTAAGTTCGTTAAGAATAGTGCTGATGGAAAGAAATGCCAAACATTCAGAGTGAAGAAGGTAATTTTTAATACTTTCACTGCTTCCCAGCTGTATGACAGTATTCAATTCATGGATATTAATTTCCTTTTCTTTAAGCCTGTTTTGGATAAATTCCAGTGTCCCGGAACCCTGTTCCCTGAAGATAAGATCCAGCTGATAAAGATCTTTTAAGCTTAATGTTTTATGGGCAAGAGGGTGATCTGACTTTGCGGCCAGTACAATCTCATCGGGCTTAAAAGTTTTATATTCAAAATAAGAAGACTGTGATTCTCCTTCAATAATGCCCAGATCAATTTTCTCCTCTTTTAAAAGGGTTGAGATGGTTTCTGTATTTCCTGTCAGCAATTCAATCTTAATATCTTTATAATACGAATTGAATTTGGCTAAAATCTCCGGTAAAATATACTGTGCAACGGTTGTACTCGCCCCGATAATCAGTTTTCCCTTATGCTGCTGACTGATCTGGCTGATCTCAAATTCCATGTCACGGTAGATATTTCTGATCTTTTCGGCATGTTCAAACAGAATTTTTCCGCTTTGAGTCAGTTGGATAGAAGTTCCTTTACGATCAAATAATTTGGCTCCTATTTGAATTTCAATCTCTTTAATATGCTTGGTAACGGCAGGCTGGGAAATGTGAAGCTCCTCTGAAGCCTTCGTGAAACTTAATCGGGTAGCCACCGTATGGAAAACTTTTAATCTGTAATCGAACATGGGGTAAAATTACGAATTATAGTTGGAAACGGGAAGTGGAGTGAGTTTGAGAGTGGGAGGGTTTGAGGGTAATGAGATGCGTGTTGCGAGTTTCGGGGTTTTGGAGTCTGACGATTTGAGAGATTTGGGATTCGGGATTCGGGTTTCGTGGTGCGGGATTCGGGATTTCAAGTTTGGTTTTTAAGTTTGAGGGATTTTGGGCTCAAGATGTTATAAGTGAAGAACTGAGAATTAATAAAAACCAGCATCCCGCATCCGGCAACAAAATAAACAAATAATTGTGACCCCGCACTTCGCATCCCGTAACTCGTAACCCGCACCCCGCATCTCGAAACCCTTTATAAAAAATCCGAAACAGACTTGTCCTGCTGACTTTCATATCTTCTGTTTTTTGCTTCTCCGATTTTCTGTCTGGAATAAATACTGTTATGTCCTGAAAGAAGATAAGAAACGACACACGCAATAGCTACATAAACACCGCATTCTGCCCCGAATAATTCAATTCCCATCAGCATACAGGCTAAAGGCGTATTGGTGGCTCCTGCAAATACCGCTACAAACCCCATTCCTGCTAATAATCCGAAGGGTAAAGGAATGAATAGTGACAGAGCGCTGCCTAAGGTAGCACCAATGAAGAACAAAGGTGTCACTTCTCCACCTTTGAATCCGGCCGAAAGCGTAACAATGGTAAAAATCATTTTTAGAGCAAAATCATACAGTGGAAGCTGCTTATCAAAAGATTCCACAATTACAGGAACTCCCAGTCCTATATAACGGGTTGTTCCCATTGCAAAAACGGCAAGTGCTATAATAATTCCTCCCACTACTGGACGAAGTGGAGGATATTTGATTTTTGATTTAAAATGAGAGCCCATCCAGTGGATGATTTTACTGAATGCAGCAGCGCAGATTCCAAAAGCTATTCCTGCCAGAATGCTGTATAGAATTGGTAAGAACTCAAGTTTAGGAATATAATCAATATGGTAATGGGTATGTTTTACATTCCAGAGATTGGTAGCCCAGTCTGCCAGAATTGCAGAAGCAAATGCCGGAAAGATTGCATTGTAACGAATCCTTCCGATCAGAAAAACTTCAAGACCAAAAACGGCTCCTGCCAGCGGTGTTCCGAAAACGGAGCCAAATCCGGCAGCAATAGCAGCAATAATTAATATTTTTCTTTCATTTCGGTCAAGTTTAAAAGGCCTGGTGAGCTGATCCGCGATGGCTCCCGCCATCTGAAGAGCTGTTCCTTCACGGCCGGCAGAACCTCCAAAGAAATGCGTTGCAATTGTTCCCAGATACACAAAAGGAGCCATTTTAAATGGAATAATTCCCTTGGGTTCATGGATGGTATCGATCAACAGATTATTTCCAGCCTCCACATCTTTTCCGAAATAATAATAAAGAAGCCCTATCAGAAATCCTGCAGCAGGAAGTAAAGCAATCAGCCAGAGATGATTTTCTCTGAAGTGTGTTGCCCATTCTAAAGATTGAAGAAATCCTGCAGATGCGGTTCCTACCAATGCACCAATGATGATACTGATACACAGCCATTTTAAAATATAAGGAATTGCCGGAAATTTTCTGAAGAAAAAACGAGTATGAAAAACTGCTTTTTTACCTGGTGTTCTTTGACTTTTTGACATAATAATCCTGATTAGTTATTTGTTAATAATCTTTTAATCAGGCGTCATCAGCTTTTATAAAGCGGTTGGGTAAGGAAGAACACCATTTCCTTTTGAGGGTACAAATATATGAATTATGGTAAAAAGATAAAAGATAAAAGATAAAAGATAAAAGATAAAAGATAAAAGATAAAAGATAAAAGATAAAAGATAAAAGATAAAAGATCTTATTGTTAAAATTCAATAGGGGTGAGCTTTAGCCCAGCCAAATAAATTTTAAATCCCATTGGCTTTAGAT
>NZ_JAJFZH010000022.1:0-77453 GCF_020733145.1 Chryseobacterium sp. X308 | reverse complement strand
AGAAGGCAGATGCTCTATCCAGCTGAGCTACGCACCCTAAATTTTTTTAAGTCGGGGCGGCAGGATTCGAACCTGCGACCTCCTGGTCCCAAACCAGGCGCGATGACCGGACTACGCTACGCCCCGAGAGTGTTATTAATAACGAATTTACATCGTTTTTAGGGCTGCAAATTTGCAATACTTTTTGGAATAAAAAAAATAAAATGAAGAATAATTTTTAATTAATTTTCCTGAATTCTTTTTTATTACCTTTACCATGTTAATAACCATAGACTTATCTTGTTTTAAAAAAGTTTAAAAATTTTTCTTTTTTCCTCTTTTGGGATCTGCAATCATCTGTTCATGGTATTTTATTTTTTAATCTAAAATGGAAACAAAGGATTTTTATAAGATTTACATTCCTGCGTTGGAAAAAGCATTCCAAAATGATTCTATTAATTTCGGTTTTTACGTTAAATCTCCGGAGGATTATCCAGATGCAGAAATAGCAGATCAGATTGATCAATATCTGGAAGATCATGAAGAAGAATTTCTGAACAGAATAGCATATTATTTTGATGCGAAATCCCACAATTTTCCTTCTATCCAAGGTATTCATATTGATTTATATAAAAAGGAGCTAATGAATGAAATGAGGAAACTGAAAATAATTTTTTATTAAAAGCAGATCATTAAAATGAAATATAAAAAATCACATTTGAAGACTGAAGTTCAGTTTTTTCTTATAAGTTTTCTTTTAACTATGATTTCTTCCTGCTGTAAGAATGAAAAATTTGTAAGCCATAGGATTTCCAATGTATCCGTAAGCTTGCCCCAATCATTTGTTATTAGGAAAGAAATAGCTGAAGATTCACAGGTGTATAGTATCAATGTCAGGAATAAATCTATAGGTTATATTTATTATGGTAATTATAAGCCATTTGAGGAAGATAACTATATGGTTGGGAAGAGCTTGAGATCTTTGAAAAGATTAAGAATAATGAAGAAGTTAATGCTTATCTTTCTAATAACTCAGATCGAGATTACAGAAATGGGATTTATAATATGAATTATTACTACTATGACACCCAGGATGCTCAAGCTGTTTACTCGTACGTTGCAGATAAAAATAATAAACAAAGTAAGTGATGAAAAAAATATTCATTGTTGTAGTTTTTTTGCTATTTAATATGATAGTTTGGGGACAAACTACTGTTGGAAACACCAGATATGAAAAATTACAGACATTTTTAAAAAAGGATAGTTTGGCATTTCAACAGTTTCTAATGGCTAAAAAATGTTTTTGCAGAGAGAATTTTTTGACTCTTAATGAGCGTAGGGCTGTAAAAAAAACTAATCATTCTACTAAAGATTTAAATGAATTATTTCAAGTTTTAAAAAATGGAGGATATTTATTCTTCGTAGCAATTGATGCTCAAAAAATAGCCTCTTTTTTTAGTAATAAACTGATTGATGAATATGTTTCAAGTAGTGGACGTATCAGCGATGATGGTAATAGAATTGATAATAAAGATATACTATGCGAAACCATTTCTTCACAAACTAAATATAATTACAGTCAATACATTAGTTTCATTAACAATTTAGACAATTATATATTACCACTAAATAAAGGAACTACCTTTCTTAAAGAAGATATATACTTGGATGAATTGTACTATTATTATCCCGGTAAAAAAGAACGCTGGTATAATTTTAACGATGTTCATAAAGTATTGGATGTTGAATAATTCGCTCCACAAAGTCTCCCAACTTTCTCCGCTCCGCAAAGTCTCCAGACTTTGAGGTAGGAAATCAAATAACTCAAATTTAATATTATGAAAACCTCGTAAAACGCGAGGTTTTTTAATTAAAAAGCTCCACTAATCTCCCGCTGCGCAAAGTCTCCCGACTTTGAGATCAAAAAAAGCAAATAGCTCAATTTGACATAAAAAAACCTCGCAAAACGCGAGGTTTTTTTCATTAAAAAGCCCCACTAATCCCTATATTTGCCCCATGAAACGATTAATGCTGCTGTACGTACTTTTTCCTGTATTCCTATTCTCACAGACTACCGGAAAAGTGATTAAAATTTCAGACGGAGATACCATTACTTTACTGTTAAAAGGCAATCAGCAAAAAAAGATCAGATTAGCTGAAGTCGATTGTCCGGAAAATGGACAGGCGTTTGGTAAAAATGCAAAACAGTTTACTTCTGCTCAGGTATTCGGGAAAACAGTAAGCTTTGTTGAAACCACTACGGACCGTTATGGAAGATCTATTGCGAAAGTGTATTATGACGATGGGAAATACCTTTCCAAAGAGCTTATCAAAGCAGGATTGGGATGGTGGTATTTTTCCTATTCCAAAGATACCTCTTTGGGAAAACTGCAGGAAGCTGCACAGCAGAAAAAAATAGGACTTTGGCAGGATATTAATGCTATGGCTCCCTGGGACTACCGTAAAATGAAACGTGAGCTTAGGAATAATAAAAAAATGGAAGCTGCTAAGAACGGAGCAAAAATAAAAGGTGCAGCATAAATATCAGATTATTATCCAATCTGATGAATGGTGAAAAAATAAAACTGCCTCAAAAAATGAGACAGTCTTTTAAACAAAAAATAGTACAATCCTGATTGGATAATTGTATTTGATCTAATTCCTGTTTTTTACCAGAATCCATCCGGTGTAGGAAACCATTTTCTGTGTATCCGGATCCGTCCATTTTATTTCATACCAATAGGTGCCGCTGTTTACCGGAGTACCTCCGATAGTGCCATCCCATTTGAAATTATTGTTTTTATCCGAAGAATGGATAAGCTGTCCGTACCGGTTGAATATACCAAACTTTAAATCTCTCAGAAATGCAAGCTCCGTATAATCCAGTGTGTCATTGATACCATCACTGTTGGGAGTAATGGCATTGATAAGATTTGGAACCAGAATCTGTACTTCTACAGGGTGGCAGTTGCTGGAGTCTTTCACATAAAAAATATTTTTCCCTCTTGGAGGGCCTGTAAAAACATTAGAATCCTGCCATATCATTCCATCCCTTGAATATTGGTAAGGAGGTGTACCGCCTTCTACAGTAAGTGTAACCGTATTTCCTGTAGTTTCCACTTTTTTGATTTTTGGAACAGGAACAGACATCACCTTTACAAATTGCTTTGTTTCACATCCGTTGGAAGTCAGGATCACCCAATAATTACCTGTTGAAGCAATAATAGAAGGAGTGGCTGCTCCTGTGCTCCATAAGTAAGAGGTATAGCCTGGCCCTGCATCTAATGTAACCCGGGCGTCCGGGCATATGTACTGGTCTGTCAAAAGCGGTGAAGGTTTAGGAGGGATGACATTTAAAGTGATTAGGGCAAAATCAAAGCATCCATTGGCTGTAATAACCTTCACATAAACTGTTGTATTAGAAGATATATAAGCTGTAGGAGTAGTTATTTCATTCGTCCCGTTTGTGGCATCCGCTAAAGTAGGATAATACTTTTTTGTCACAGGGGCAGTGGTTGTAACAAGGCCTGTGGTTAAATCAAAAGTTCCTGCGTTCGGATTATTGGGAACAAAACATCCGTTGAGGGTTACATTCTGCACATTTGGTTTGGGATAAAACTGAAGTGTGATTTTTGCAGTAGCTGTACAGCCTTCTACCGTTGTCACTTTTACAAAAACCGTAGCAGGGACAGCTGATGAATAAGCATTGGCTGGAATAATTTCATTGGTACCGGCATTTAAATCGGCCATTGTAGGATAATATTTCCTGACAGCATTAGCCGGTCCTCCCACAGCAGCAGTCGTGAGATCGAAAATACCTGTTCCGTTACTTTCGCAGCTCTTTACCGTAGTATCTGTTAAAATCAGGGGCTGAACGGTTACATTTACTTTTACCTGTTCACAATCTGTAAAATCGGGATCATTTCCACAGAACTTATAAGTAAAAGTATCAGTGGTAGTACCTGTATTGGCCGTGTAAGTAAGGACTCCCGTTGCAGGATTTACGGTTAAAGTTCCGTTTGCAGGAGGCGTTATGATCTGTACAGTACCCGGTACCGGAATCTGTGTAGAATTTGAGAAGGTAGGAGTGATGGTAGCAGGAGTACCGGCACTGCAGACATTCATCAGTTTTACTGTATGAACAAGGCAGGTAAATACTTTGTATGGATAGGTTGTAAGAGGTGCACAGGTGCTTTTCGTAATCGATACGGTATAGTTTCCTGCTTGTGCAGGAGTGTAGGTATTACCGTTGGCTCCCGGAATAGGAGTTCCGTTGAGGTTCCACTGATAATGATCAAAGCCGCTTTCTACTTCTAACACAATTCCCGGAACACATTCTCCCGAAGACTTGCTAATCACCGGAATAGAATTGAATCCTGCAAAATATCCTCCATACCCCAGATTTCCGCTGCCTCCAATAATACCGGCCGTAACAGCTTTGGTGGAAGTTACCGTAATATTTCCGGATATATTGGGAATAGAGTAAGAAACCCAGTCTGAAGTTCCGGTTACCGGAAAAGGTCCCTGTGCCGCTGCAGGTGTTACCCCGTTTACTGCCACTCCGGCGCCTGCCTGCGTCAGGATATTGAGCTTTACGGAAAGTGGCGGGTTGAATGTCGTATAGTAGGGCATTTCTCCAATTTTTCCAATTTCATCAATAACAGTGGGAAGAAAACAGTTCAAAGGAGGAATGTAATTAAAACCTTCTGTGGCATCATTATCTGCAATGCCTGAAAGAAGCTGATAAACATACACATTTTTTGATGCTTTGATATACATATTGAGATGGGATGGCCCGTTAACGATATAATTCATTGCACTGACACGGTAATATTGTCCTTCGTTCAGAGTAGCAACCGGAGTAGGGTTGTTGTTCAGTCTGATTTCCGTATTATTTTCAGTAGCAACAATGATGGCGCCCTCGATTTCAGGAAGAAGGTTACCCATTCCTTTAATAAGAACAAACTCCTGACCAAGGCGTTCTACAGGAACAGACTGATCCATCACAATATCTTCACCGTTATAAGGAGGAGCCAGCCCAAACTGACCGTGGTAATTTCCGTTGGTTACTGATACGGGTTTTGTAGATTCTATTTTAGCTCCGATAAAACCATCTTTATTTCCGGGTTTATTGGCGTAGCCTGCAAAAATATAAGACTGTCCTTTATTCAGAGTGATTGTAATACTGGGATGGGTAAGTCCGTTGAAATTATTATAAAACCAGGTAGTCATGGCATATCCGGAAACTTTAACCTGGGTATTGTCCTCTGTTGCCAGAATACCACAAGTGAAGTTCTGACTGATCTGATTGTTCATCAATGGTGAATACACTGCATAAAACTTCGTTCCGATTCCAGCTTTTCCCTTTGATGTTAAGATTTCCCCGTGATTGATTTCCGAAAATCTGTAGGTAGCAAAGAAAGGTAAATCACCGTGAAGATAGAGGCCTCTTGTTTTTACACTCATAGCATCCGTTATATTCTGGCCTGTCATCAGATTCCAGGGTACATCAAAGGTCTGTGGATTTCCTTTGCTGATAGTGACTGTTCCTATTACTGTATTATTGTTATAAATGGTAACGGGAAAAGGAGTTATATTATCTGTGGAAAGATACAGGGCCTGTTTCTGTGAACCGTTCGAGGAACTTGCTGCCATAGGAGCAAACCAGTGGTCTGTATCCCGTTGTGCATAAGCAATTGAAGATAAGAATAACAGTATAAAAATAAATATGATCCTTTTCATAAATTGTAGGGAAGATTAAATTAAATTGAACTTGACGGTGGCTGTAAGCCTTTGAATTAATCTTTATTTTTCAACAAGATCCATCCGGTGTATTTAATGCTGGTATCCTGCAGAGCTGGTTCTTTCCAGGTGATGATGTACCAGTAAGTTCCGGTAAACAGTTTTTTATTACTGAACATACCGTCCCATGTGTAATTGTTAAAGCGTGTCCCGGTAAAAACATTGTTTCCGTATCTGTCGTACACCATAAAAGACAGGTCTTTTTTATAAGCAAAATCTGCATACGAAATTGTATCATTAATATTATCACCATTAGGCGTAATAGCGCTGATCAGATTAATAACTGTTAATTCTACTTTTAAAGGTTCACAGTTATAAGAATCTTTTACATAAAATTTGTTCTGTCCGTTCGGGAGGTTAATGAAAATATTAGAGCTTTGCCAGCTGACACCATCAAGAGAGTATAGATAAGGAGGCTGTCCGCCGGTTACGGTAAGAGTAGCTTTATTGTTTTCAATATCAATATTTTTGATAACAGGTTTGGGAGCGGCCTTTATCGTAATATTCTGTTTGGTAAAACAATGATCATGTTCCAGGATCACCCAGTAATTTCCCACTCCTGCATCGGAGATTGATGAGGTAGTAGCGCCTGTGCTCCATTCATATGACTGATATCCCGTTCCCGCATCCAGTGTAGTTGTAGAATTAAAACAGATAAACTGATCTTTAAGCAAAGGAGAAGGATGAGGCAGGGTAACGGTAAGAGTTACCGTTGCAATAGTATAGCAACCGGTAGCATTAATTACTTTAATGTATATTGTTCCGCTGGCCGAAATGAAGACATTAGGGTTTTGAATAGCATTGATTCCGGCTACGGCATCCTGCATCGTTTTATAATATTCTTTTGTAACACCTGTTTCATTGGTAACCGAAACCTGTGTAAGATTAAAACTTCCTTTATCCGGTGCTGAATCCATATAACATGACGTTAAAGAAGCATTCTGAACCTGTGGGGAAGGACTGAACAGAAGACTGATTTTTGTCTGGGCAGAACATCCTTCAGGAGTTGAAACTTTTACATAAATATCTTTAGGAATAGCAGATACATAAGCATTAGCCTGTATAATTTCATTGGTTCCGGCAGTCAGATCTGCTAAGGTTGGGTAATACTTTTTTATACTTCCCGACGGACCTCCCACATTGGCGGAAGTAAGATCAAAAATTCCTGTTCCGTTATTATTGCAGGCCTTGATTGTAGTATTGACAACATTCACTGATTGTACGGTAATGTTTACCTTTACTTCTTCACAATCTGTAAATTCGGGAACGTTACCACAGAATTTATAAGTGAATGTATCGGCTGCAGCACCTGTATTGGCTGTATATGTAAGCAATCCTGTTGTAGGGTTTACATTGAGTGTACCATTGGCTGGCGGAGTGATGATCTGTACAGTACCCGGAACCGGAGTTTGGGAAGAATTGGTAAAAGCTGGGGTTATAGTCAAAGGGGTGCCTGTCGAGCACACTGTTAGCGCTTTTGTTGTCTGTGCAAGACAGGAAAATGCTTTATAAACAGGAGTTGTCGCAGGCGGACAGCTTCCTCCCACTGATACAGTCACCGTATAATTTCCCGGTTGGGTAGGGGTGTAAGTATTGCTGTTTGCTCCCGGAATAGCTGCTCCATTAAAATTCCACTGATAGGAAGAATAACTGTCATCTACCTCCAGGGTCATACCAGGAATACAGGTTCCGTTTTTCCTGGCAATGACGGGTATGGAAGAGAATCCGGCGAAATAACCACCGTAGCCGACATTTCCTTCTCCGGCAGCAATTCCTGCTGTAACTGCTTGGGTAGACTGAACGGTAATATTACCGGTAACATTAGAGACAGAATAAGATACCCAATTTGCATTTCCGGTGACTGGAAACGGACCCTGTGCAGAGGTTAATGGTGTTCCGTTAACTGTTACCGTTGCCCCGGACCCGGTTATAATATTAAGCTTAACGGCAGGCGTAATAGTTGTGTAGTAAGGTAATATATTGATCATCCCTATTTCATCAATTTTCTTAGGAAGAAAACAGCTGAGAGGAGGTATATAATTGGCTCCAATAGTAATCTCAACAAATGAAGTTGAAGTTCCGGCCATAAGCTGGTAAACATAAGCTCTTTTAGTTGTCCGGATCCGCATATTGTAATGTCCGCTGCTGTTCTGATTACTATAAGAAGAAGAGTTGATGTGGTAGAATTGCCCCTCATCAAGGGTGGCTATAGGGGTTACATCATCATTAAGATAGACCTGTGTATTATTTTCTGTTGCCGTTACGATAGCACCTTCTACATTGGAAGCAATCGGAGCCATTCCTTTAACGAGAACAAACTCATCTCCTAAGCGTTCAACAGGAATTGATTGATCCATTAAAATATCACCGCCATTGTTAGAATTAGTAATCTGGCCATTGAAGTTTCCGTTTGTGACACTTATAGGTTTATTAGACTCAATTTTAGCTCCAATAAAACCGCTTTGGTTTCCTGCCTGGTTTCCTGTACCTTCTATAATATACGACTGCCCTTTTTGTAAGGTAAAAGTCATTGAAGGCGTGTTGGTACCAGTAGTCCCATTGGAGAATTGAACGGAAGCTTCATAATTAGATACTGTTACCATTGTATTGTCTTCAGTAGCAAGTACTCCACAGGTGAAATTGTTATTGGAAGAAGCTGTAGCAATAGGCCCATAAGCAACATAAAATTTGTTTCCAATACCAGCTTTTCCTTTGGACGTAAGGATTTCTCCATGATTTTTTGTGGAAAACCTGAAAGTACAGAAAAAAGGTTTGTCTCCTTTGAGATAAAGACCTCGTCCGGTTACTTTAAAAGCCTCCGATTGTAATCCTGTAATCATATGATCCACAGGAATGTCAAAAGATTGAGGATTACCTTTACTGATAGTTACAGTTCCGATGACGGTATTATTGTTATAGATTGTAACAGGAAAAGGAGTCATGGAATCTGTAGATAAAAATAAAGCCTGCTTATTGGAATCATTAAGTCTGGACATCATAGGAGCAAACCAATGTTCAGTATCTCTTTGGGAAAAAAGAGTATTGGTGGCAGACAGAAAAAGAGATACCGTAAGCAACAGCCTTCTGATCAGTATGAACCATTGCTTTATTATAGTAAAATCCGGAGTATAAACAAAGTAAAAGTCTTTCATTGAATAAGTTTATGGGGATAAAAAACTGCCATAAAAGCGACAGATCAATTTCAGCCGCTTTTAATGGCAGAGACAACATTTATTTCTTTATAACTTTTACGGTATGAGAAGTACCGTCTTTCATTTCCATTCTTGCTACATATACTCCTGATGCCAGATCCTTTAATGAAATGATATTTTCAAAATTTCTGATCTCAGTGATGAATTGCCCGGAAGTACTGTAGATTCTGACTGATTTTAGATTTTTGCTTTCAGTAAACGTAATCACATCAGTAAAAGGATTAGGATAGATGCCGGTTTTTGTTTGGGTTGTATTCTCATGTACATTCATAGTCTGGGTAGGAGCCCATGAAATATTATCCCAGTAATATTGTGCATTCCCTGAAAGAGCATATGTATTGCGGATGGCCAGCCTTGCTCCTGCAGGAACGGTATTGGGAATCGTAACAGTGTAGTCACTGCTTCCTGTAGCTGGAGTATAGGATGTATTTGTGATATCCAGCTGCTGGATCAGAGTGAAACTGGCAGCATCCGCAGGATTGGTCATATATCCGACTTCTAATTTTCCCGTACTGGCACTGCAATAAGCATTGAATTTTAAAGAATGAGTTCCGGCATTGATGTTGGTAAACACAGGTAATATGGCAATGGATACATCTCCTGCAGAAATACTGCGTTGTAATATATGTCTTGTTCCGGAGAGAGCTCCGTTTCCATTAATGTTTACGCCAGCGATTCCTGTTACAATTCTTCCCCAGCATGGAGCATTGGTTAGCAGCCCTGTAGCATAAGAGTCAAAATTCTCGGATAAACCAGCCACAGGTGCGCAGAGAGTCAGGACAGAAGCAATATTACTCCATGCACTCTGATCAGAGGAGCTGCATCTTGATCTCACCCATACATAATATGTTGTTGCAGAGTTTAATCCCTGTATAGTATAAGGATTTGCCGTTACACCTGTTATACTAGGTGCAGTAGATGAGGTTGGAGCAATGTTGTTTGTACTGTAGTAGATATCATATCCCATTGCTGGTGCAGGAGAGGGTGCAGTCCATGTAATATTCGCTGTTGCACTGGTAGCATTGGATAATACAATATTTGTAGGAGCAAAGCAAGTTGGTTTAGGCTCCCAATATACATTATCCCAGTAAATACTCACAGAAGGAACTCCTCCATGTCTTATGGCCAGCCTTGCATTGGCAGGAACGGTATTGGGCACTACAACACTGTATTCATAACCGTCAAAAACTGTACTGTTGATATTCACGGATTGAATATTCACAAAAGAAGAAGCATCAGTATCACTGGTAACATAGCCAATGTCTAATACTCCGGCTGTACCGCTTACTTTGGCTTTAAATCTCAACCAATGTGTCCCTGCATTTACATTGCTGAACATTGGAAGTACGGCGATGGTTGTATTGGCGGCCCCATTAGCACTTTGATACATGGCTTTACTGTTATTCACACCACTACCGGAAGCAATAGTCTGATATCCTGTTCCCAAAATAATCCTATCCCAGCAGTCAGCGTTACTAGGCCCGTTTGCAGCATTTTCGAAATCTTCAAACATTGAAGTTTTAGCATCGCACCTGGTTTTAAATATCCCCCTTAAAGACCATGCACTTTTAGATGTACCGCAAACTGATCTCACATAAAAATAGTAAGTCGTAAAAGGCAAAAGTCCGCTGATTGGTGCTGAGACTGTATTACTGGTTCCCGATATCGGAGTAGAGGCATCCGGAATAGTAGTGGAAGAAGTATAATAATATTCATAGCTTCCTGGTGCTGTAGTTGGGGCAGTCCAGGAAATAATTGCAGAATTGTTGGTAATACCGGAAGAAGTAAGAGTTGTTGGAACAAAACAGGCCGGAGAAGCATCTACCTTCAAACTGAAATCTACAAAATTACCATAATTGTTAGGTCCGCACGGATTTACCGGATTGGGAAATGAAGTTCCGCTCTGTACCCTGATTCTATATATTCCCGATGCCTGAGAAGGCGGAATGAAAAACTGATCATCAACAACCGAGTAACTTGAAGGGCCTACTGGATTCTCATAAAAATCATCAAAATCCCCGTCATTATTCCAGTCGATCCAGATATAGGATTTTACTCCTGATCCGGCAAAATCCAGATGAACGTTCACTGTTCCTCCAGGATAGGAAGTTACGATCTGACTGGAAGAATTATCTGCATAAGCCTGATATGCGGTGGCTGTATAATATAAACCTCCCTGATCAGAAAAAACAGCATTTTTTAAGTAATTGTTCTGGCCTGAAGCTCCGGCAGTAGGAACACAGTAAGTTTGTGCATTCAGTTGATAAACTGAGAGGAAGAAAATCATCCATAATAAGTAGTGTTTTCTCATTTTATTTTTATTTTTTTTAAGATTAGATACCGCCTTTATTGTCTGCGTTTTATTTCTTTTCTATATTAATGAATACAGACGATTGATTGATGTCTTAAAAAATCATATATTAGATGATAGTGATATTCTCTTTAATTTCTTTTAATAATAATGGCTAATAGGTGTGATGGTTACATTGAAATTTGAGAATAAGTCTAATATTTTGAATCGACTTAAAGGTTTGAACAATATTAGCGTTATATTTGCCCCTCATCAAGGAATGTGCTTGCATAATTCACTGAATTTACAAGAATTTTAAAATTAAAATATTGTAAATCAGCAATATGTGATTTTGTGGTTTAAAAGGACTAATGATAGAAATATCAGTTAATAATAGCGGGAAAATGATCCTCATGGTAAGAAAAATGCTGAAAAGTAATATGGTAATATTGTTTTTCATTTTGTGGTGCCCGGTTTTTATAAATGGGCAGCCGGCTCCGGATTTCAGTATTTTAACCGATAAAGCATTTCAGAAATTATATCAGAATCCTGAAGAGTGTATCAGCTATTCACAGAGTCTTCTGATCAGTGATAAAAATATAGAACATAAAGTCATTCTCCGGAATATTATTTCCCAGGCTTATGCCTTACAGGGAAACTATGTGCAATCCGTAAGTATTTCCAATCAGAAGGAAGAAGATGATAAAAGAGGGAATCTTTCACAATTCATCCAATTGTTTGATGATTATAATCTAGCAGATCAGTATCAGAATTTAGGATTGTATGGGCAGTCAAAAAAAATCATTGCAGGTATTTTAAAAGATCCGGATCTGTTAAAAAGCCAGAATCCAAAAGAACGTATGGTTCTCGCCAAGTTATTTCAGCTTCAGGCTATCAATGCAGGGATGGTAAGAGACTATGAGTCTGCTGTACTGAATATGGATAAGAGTGATTCTTATCTCACTGGTACAAATGAAGAAAACAGAATTATCAGATGGGAAAATAGCATTTTCAGGTCTACTTTTCTCTTACGTCAGAACAAACTGGAAGAATCAAAAAAATTGTTTGATAGTGTCATTGCGGATATTGAAAAGCATGGAAATAATGCCTTTATCTGTGCATTTGCTTATGAAAGTCTTTCCCGATACTATTTTATGAAAGGAGACTATAATACAGCCATCCAAAAGTTGGAAAAAGGATTCTCTGAAATCGAAAATCTTCCTTATAACGATCTTAAAATTATTTTTTACGAATTGTTTGCCCGCAACTATCTGGCTCTTAATAATGATGAAAAATATTACTACTACAATAAATTATATACCGATCTTAAAGCAAAGCTGGATTCTAACAAAAAAGAAGGGATTCAGTATGTTGTAAAGCTGCTTGAAACGTACCATAATAAAAATCTTGAATTTCAGAAACAAAATAAGATAAACCAGCTTCGGATAGCAGGAAGTATTATTTTAGTTCTTATCCTGATAACGACTGCTTATTTTCTGATTGAATCCGCAAGAGCCAAAGATCTTAAGAAGCAGCTTGTTTTTTTTGAAAAACTGAAATTCAAAGAAGAAATAACAGGAGGAGTAGCTGAAAGACCAATCGAAATTTTAAAAGAAAATAAAGCCCAGGAAAAAGATCTCTCTAAAATTTCAAAAGAAAAAGAAGAAGAAATTCTGCAGAAGCTCAAAGACTGGGAAAAATCTGACAGTTACCTGAACAAGAACATGTCGCTGGCGATCTTATCTGCTCAGACAGGAATAAATACCAAATATTTGTCGGAAGTGATCAATAATAACAAAGGAAAAAATTTTAACGGCTATATTAATGAGCTTAGAATTGATCACATTGCCCGGCTTCTGAAAACAGATCCTGCCTATCTGAATTATAAAGTAAGCTATCTGGCGGAATACGCAGGGTTTTCATCTCACGGAGCATTTACAAATGTGTTTAAATCGATCACGGGGATGTCTCCCAATACCTACATTCAGGAAATTATAAAAAATAAAAGCTGATGAAATTCTTTATCCATATCATTTTACTGAGTGTTTTGCTTTTCCAGACAGCTCTTTCAGGACAGGAAATTTCTGATGATTCCCTGATGAAGCTTGCCAACCGTGAGATTTATAACAATCCGGATTATGCTACCAGTATTGGAAAAAAACTGCTTAGAAAAGAAAACGGACTTGAGAAATCCATTAAAATTTATCTGATTTTGTCCACAGCGGGAATTGCCAAAAGAAACTTTGATGAATCTCTGCAATATATTCTAAAAGCAAGAGAATTGCTTCAGAAAACGAATGATCCTAAAATTCACACCAGTTTTTTGATTGCGGCTGCCGTGCAGTATCAGCAGATGGAACTCTTCAGCAAAAGTCTTGAAACACTGGATGAAGCTGATGAATATCTCACAAAACTTCCGGAAGATTCTTATCTGAGACATTTTGAAACGGCGAGAAGTTATGCATTAAGAGGAATGATTTATAAAAGTCAGTCGAATCCGGAAATAGCTCTTCAGGAATTTTTAATTGCCATCAGAAATTTTGAAAAAGTAAAAGAGCAGGAGAAAACATATTTTAACCAAAGCATCATTTATTACAATATAGGGAACTGTTATCTCAATCTGAACCAGCCCGACAATGCCGGAACAGCTTTTATGAAATCTATGAATCTGGCAAGGTTAATCAAAGCAAAAAGCCTGGAGGCATTTGCTTTAAAGGGCCTTGCGGAGATGAATAAACAAAAACATCAGAATCAGGAAGCTCTTACACTGCTGATAAAAGCTGAAGAACTGGGTAGGGAAGCGGGAGACCTGACTCTTAATGAAGGAATTTATAAAGAAATGGCGGATAATTATCTGGCAATGGGAAACCCGGACCTTTATCAGGTGTACAGCAAGAAATATTTTGAAACGAAATTCAAAAGAGAGCAGAGTGAATTAAGCTCTATCAATCACGCTATTGATGTTCATAATATGGAGACTCTGAAAAAAAGTGAAAAGCTAGCCACCAGATATAATTATTTTATGGCTGGGATGATGATTCTTGGACTTTTTATACTAGGTATCTTTTCCTATTTTGTCATAAAAATCAGAAAGCAGAATAGAAAATACCAGGATGAAATTAAACAGCTTATCAGGGATTAAACAGAAATTATCCGGCTTTCTGTGAAATAGGCTTTAGCCCAAACTTAATTATCAAAAAGTTCAAGATTTTCGATGAAAATAAATCGTACAGATCAATTTGTATGAAGGTAATAAAAACAAAAAATCTCACAATAAAAATTGTGAGGTTTTTTGTGAGCGCGAAAGGATTCGAACCTTTGACCGTCTGCTTAGAAGGCAGATGCTCTATCCAGCTGAGCTACGCACCCTTAGAATTTGATTCCCGCTTAGTAATAAGCACATTAAAAAGTCGGGGCGGCAGGATTCGAACCTGCGACCTCCTGGTCCCAAACCAGGCGCGATGACCGGACTACGCTACGCCCCGAATATATAGAAGAGCGGAGGGTAAGGGATTCGAACCCTTGCGACACTTTCGCGTCGACAGTTTAGCAAACTGCTCCGTTAACCACTCCGGCAACCCTCCTTTTTGTTTATTTTTTAATGATCGTTGTTCCGTTATTGCGAGTGCAAATATAGAACAGATTTCTTTATTTACCAAATAAAATTCAAGAAAATTTTGTGTATTTTTGAACTAATAAATCATCCAAAAACCAAACTGATGCGTAAAACATTATATATCATCGGATTAAGCACATTTGTTTTTTCATGTACTTCTCAGCAAAATGTGAAAAAAAATACTTACAAACCGAAAACCCCAATAACACAGGCGAAACCAACGGTTCAGACAAAACCTCCGGTTGCTCCAAAACCCAAAGTTATATCTGATCATGGAGTAGAATTTTTTACGACCAATATAGCAGATCCAACCAAAAATGATAATACGGTGAGTTATGGTTCTATTGTATCTGCAAAACCGGGCGGATATAAAGTGGTAAAAACTTATTTTCCTGCAGTGGCCCAGAATTTCAGACAGCGTTATCTGATATTACATTATACAGCTCTTGCAGATGATAAATCAATCAGTGTTCTTACCCAACAGGCAGTAAGTGCTCATTATCTGGTAAATAATACCGGAGATAACGAGATCTATCAATTGGTAGATGAAAATAAAAGAGCATACCACGCAGGGATAAGTGCATGGAGAAATGATAAAAATCTTAACGATAATTCTATCGGTATTGAAATTGTAAATACAGGATATACCACAGATAGTACCGGTAAAAGAACTTTTGCCCCTTTTAGTGATGAGCAGGTGAAAAAAGTGGCTGCTCTGGTTAAAGATATTGTAACAAGATATCAGATCCAGCCAACAAACGTATTGGGGCATTCAGATATTGCTCCTACAAGAAAACAGGATCCGGGACCGATGTTTCCGTGGAAAAAGCTCTATGACGAATATCAGGTTGGAATGTGGTATGATGAAGCTGCTAAACAGACTTATCTTGAACCTGCACAAGCTGACCTGGCAGCAAAATATAATGAGTCCAGTTTTATTTTCCTTATTCAGACTTCATTGCAGAAATTCGGATATGTACTTGATCCTAGCGGACAATGGGATGATGCTACCAAGAAAACAATTGAAGCATTCCAGTACCACTTCCGTCCACAAAATTATGACGGAATCATGGATGCTGAAACATGGGCAATACTCCAGGCTTTAAATCAAAAATATCCACTAAAATAATTCAAATTAAAACGCATCGGTTAGATGCGTTTTTGCTATCTTTAAACGATCAAAAACAGTAAAATATCTGTAATGGAAAATTTCAGAAAAGAAAGTGATCTATTAGGCGAACTGAATGTGCCTTTAGATGCTTATTATGGGGTTCAGACACAAAGGGCTATCGACAATTTTAAAATCTCAGGACAGCTTTTGTCTTCGTATCCGGATTTCATAAAAGGGTTGGCTTTTGTTAAAAAAGCAGCAGCAAAAACCAATTATGAATTAGGACTTCTGGACGAAAACCTGTATTTTAAAATAGCAGAAGCGTGTGATGAAATTGTAGAAGGGAAATATCATGAGCAGTTTCCGGTAGATATGATTCAGGGGGGAGCAGGAACTTCCATCAACATGAATGCGAATGAAGTGATCGCTAATATCGTATTGGAAAAATTAGGAAAAAATAAAGGAGAATACGAATTCTGTTCGCCTAATGATCATATCAACCTTTCTCAGTCTACCAATGACGCTTATCCTACAGCTATCAAAATGGGATTGCTTCAGATGAACATTGGGCTGGTAGAAAAATTAGAAAGAATTATCACTGCTTTCCGTGCAAAAGGACAGGAATTTCAGGATGTAATCAAAATGGGACGTACACAACTTCAGGACGCTGTCCCGATGACTTTAGGGCAGGAATTTGAAGCGTATGCAGCCACTTTGGAAGAGGATATCTCCAAGCTGAATAACAATGCAAACCTTTTTGTAGAAGTAAATATGGGAGCTACTGCCATCGGAACAGGATTGAATGCTCCGGTAGGATATGCTACTCTTTGTGCTAAAAATTTAGCCCAGATTACGGGATTCCCAATTGTTTCAGCACCGGATTTAGTAGAAGCAACTCCAGATACAGGATCTTATGTGATCTACTCTTCAGCAATGAAACGCCTTGCTGTGAAACTGTCAAAAATCTGTAATGATTTAAGATTACTTTCATCAGGTCCAAGAGCAGGCCTTTTTGAAATTAATCTTCCGCCAATGCAGCCGGGGTCTTCTATTATGCCGGGGAAAGTAAATCCTGTAATTCCGGAAGTGGTTAACCAGGTATGTTTCAAAGTGATTGGAAACGATCTTACGGTAACCTTTGCAGCAGAAGCAGGACAGTTACAGCTGAATGTAATGGAACCGGTACTTTCTCATGCCATCATGGAAAATATCAACTTCCTTTGCAATGCTTTGGATACACTTCGCGACAAGTGTGTGGTTGGAATTACGGCCAATAAGGAAGTCTGCCTGAATATGGTGAAACACAGCATCGGAATTGTAACGGCATTGAATCCTTACATCGGGTACAAACAGTCTACGCAAATTGCAAAAGAAGCTTTGGAAACCGGGAAAAGCGTTTACAATCTTGTTCTGGAAAAAGGAATTCTTTCCCAGGAAAAGCTGGACGAAATTCTTGATCCGAAGAATATGCTGAAACCGCATAACAAATAAATTCATCAACAATAAATGATCAATGGTAATTGATGCCCTCGAAAGCTTCTCATCATTGATCATTTATTATTCATCATTTATACTATAATTCGTGAGGTTTTTAATCATAATTCCTGCCCATAACGAAGAAAACAACCTTCCATTTACTCTTGATTCTTTACAACAGCAAAGCAGCAAAGATTTTAAAGTAGTGGTAGTGAATGACGGTTCTACAGACAGAACAGCTGAGGTGATCAGAAAATATACGGAAGCTGATTCCCGTTTTGAAACGGTCAGCCTTCAGAAATCTGAACATCAGCCGGGATCAAAAGTGGTTCACGCTTTCAAAAACGGACTTCAGACCCAGGCTATGGATGAATTTGATATTATCTGTAAATTTGATGCCGATATCATTCTTCCGGAAAATTATCTGTCAGTAGTAGAAACAGCTTTTGCCACGCATCCGGAATTTGGATTGGTAGGAGGCCTTTTGTACATTGAAAAAGACGGAAACTGGGTATATGAGGGGAATTCCAATAAACATCATGTAAGAGGTCCTATGAAGGCCTACCGTAAAGAATGTTTTATTCAGATGGGCGGCATAAGGGAAACACTGGGCTGGGATAATATTGATTCCATTTTACTGGATAATCTTGGATGGAAAGAAGTTGTTCTTCCGGAGCTGCATGTAAAGTTGATTAAAGTAAAAGGAGCCGATTACACGATACGCCCTGCGGATTATTACGGAAAATATTTTTATTTCTTAGGGCTGAACAGGTTTCTGGCATACATCGCCTCCTCAAAAGAAGCTGTGAAAAGTAAGTCTGCTTCATTTTTCTTCGATATTATCAGGTCTTATGAAAGCTGCAGATCAAAAAAATTAGAATTGAAAATTACAAAAGAAGAACAAAAAGCCGTTAATGATCAGCGTATAAAAATGTTGAAAAAGAAATGGCTGAAGATGTAAAAGATAGATTATTTTATACATTGCAAATGTTCATCAGTAGAAACGGGCTTTAGCCCGTTTAATTAAAAAAATAAAAATCCATTGGCTTTAGCCAAACTTAAGATATAACTCCCTTTAACCCGTGAAAAAAATAGCGTACATAGAAATAGACACTCATGCAGAAATTGCTCAGGCTTTCATGGATATTATGGAAGGTTCTGAGGATTTTGCCGTAGACTATTATTTTTCAAAAAGGATAAAAGATCAGATCAACCATCGTGACGAAGCTGTTTTCTTATCAGACAGTTCCATGATTCTGGATCAGTTAAAAGGGAAAGGATATGACCTTGTGGTAATAGGAACTGTTCATCGTTATTTTAATACATTTTTTGCAGTGACAAAAAAGTACAATACAGCAGTTATTACCCATAATCTTAATTTCATAAAATCCTCAAAGCTGGATTTGATAAAAAGCGTTTTCAAAGGAGATGTTATTTTCAGGTTAAAATTGTGGTTGAAAGAAGGGTTGCTGTACAAGACCAAAGTTTATCAGACATCCCGGTCTCTTTTTGTACTGGATGAAGCAATGACTTCAGATCAATATCAGTATCTGCCACTGTTTTATACCAGAGATTTTGACAGGACAAAAAATGAAAATCTTATGGTCGTAATTCCAGGCGGTGTTTCGCAAAAGAGAAGAGATTACGCCTATATTTTTAAAACTATTCAGAATCTCCATACAGACAGGATTTGCCAGTTTGTTTTCCTTGGAAAAGCAGGCGGACACGAGTTAAAACAACTTGAAAATCTGTCCGGAAAATTACCCGAAAACATTAAAATTACTTATTTTTCAGAAAGGGTGCCCTCCGGGGATTTTGAAAAATGGATGCAGAAAGCAGACGTTTTGTGGTGTCCGATTCAGCAGGATACAGAATTCTTCAGCATGAAAGAAACCTATGGACTGACAAAAATGACAGGAAACCTGGGCGATGCCATAGCCTATGGGAAATTGGCTGTTTTTCCAGGAAATTATCCCTCAAAATTAGACTTTATTATTGCTGAAAAAGAAAATGTTCTTGAACAATTAAGCACTGTTTCGGAAACTCCATTTGATTTTTATAAAACATACAGCAGAAAAGAAGTTCAGAAGAGACTGGAACAATTTCTAACATCTTTGATCTAAAAAGTCTGAATTATTCTCTTATTTTATCTTAAATACACTCTTGATAAACCTCATATTCAGATAATCTTCAACCGGGAAAATCTTGGTGAAGTAATTTCCGATATAGATCAGTACCAGAACAACTGCAGGTTTGTAAACAAGATTAATCAGGTTGCTGTTGAAATTAGGAAGAACAATGGCTACTGTAATGGCTAACGTACAGATAATAGACACGAAAATCATTTCAATACTTAAAGGCGAAACTTTAAATACAATATAATTGAAAACAATTTTCACCACATTATAAATCGTAAGTGAAATAGCTGTAGATAAAGCAATTCCGATCAGTTTCAGTGGTGTGTTTTTAATAAAATAATAATTCAGTCCGATCGTTAATCCGGCCAGTAAAAGCATGACCAGAATATTGAATCTGTAATATTTTGAGAGTGAAATAATATTTCCATTAAATCCCGTTGCAAGGTCGATCAATACGGCAGAGCCCCAGATCCATACTACCGGCTCGTACTCTCTGAGCATGGTTCCGTTCTTTGGCATGAACTGCGTCAGATAAGGGAATCCAACCATAATACACGAGAACAACACAGCACCAAGGAAATAAAGTGTTAAAGAAGTTTTCTTATGGAACCTGTCCAGTTCCACCATATCTCCGTCTGCCAGATTTTTACTGATAATCGGAGCTGAAATATTGAATAGTCCCAGTTGGGGGATAGAGATCAGAGAAATCAAAGCATAGAGAACGGAATATATCCCGTTTTCTTCCATTCCCATAAATTCTCCAATCATAAAACTGTTGATCGCCAGATAATTTCCAAACGTTCCCAGAAATCCAAAGAAACTGTAGTTCAGGAATTCCTTCCAAAAATTATTTTTTTTGAAAAAATCTGTGCTGATGTCGAACTTTATTTTTTCCAGCTTATTGGTATAATAAATATACCCGAACAGCATGAGCGCAAATATTCCGAAGAAAAAAGCCAGTGCAATATTCTGAGACAAAGAAAAATAGAAGAAAAGACAGAAAGCCCCCAGATTTGCTATTTTAGGGAAAAGATTGTCAAAGATATTCGAGACGACAATTCTTTTATAATTTGAAGTGTATTTATTGAAAATAGCACAAAGTGACAAAATTAAAATTAAGGGTAAAATAATTTTTTTAATTTTCCATGCTTCTGAATGTACAAATTTCGGATAAAAATAGGGGAGGATAAAAAATACAGTAACAAAAATGAGAAAATTGATCAGGACAGTCACAAGAGATAGTGAAAGCATATTCTGGTTTTTTCCTTCTTTCTGTAAAGCGTTAAAAAATTTTACATTCGCATAAGAAATACCAAAAACAACAAAAGGAACGAGCATTTCAGCAGTTTGCATACTGTAGCGCAGCTTTCCGTAAAATTCAAAATCATTCGGAAATATGAATATTGCGGAAACGGTGCCCAGCAAAAAACCAATATAACCGATAATGGAATATTTGAAGCCTTGTCTCGCTACTACACTCATAAAGTTGTTTTAAATGTTTTTAGGTATAAAAATAATATTGTTGATGTACTGAGTTTTATTTTTTTCGTCGTTTGTATTTTGTGTAATAATATCTTCTGTAAGATCCTCCAGCGTAAAACTGTTTCTGTTCAGATATTTGGCTTCATATCCCCAGCTCATCACTTCGGATATCTCATTCCAGATAGGCGTTTCATGGTGTCTTTGTTCCATCTCAACCATAAGGGTTGGTTTGAACTGTCTGATAGTTTCTCTCGCACCGGAAAGGGTCTTTATTTCATTTCCTTCAACGTCTATTTTGATAAAATCAAGTCTGTTGAAATGTTCAAGTGCTGCCCATTCATCCAGCTTGATCACTTTTACTTTCTCTGTATAACTTTTCTCTTCTCCCTTTTCTTTGTAAGCAGTGTTTAAAGTACCGCGGGAAGCAACCGTTTTTCCGTTTATAATAGGTACTTTGAACTCAGCAATTCTGTTTTCGTCAGAAAGAGCAAGAGGAAAGATATGCATGGCCGGAAACAGTCTTTTCAATCGTGTGCAAAGCTTTTTGTTAGGCTCAAAACCATAAATATGGTCATGATTTAACGTTTTTTCCAACTGATAAAGGAAAGTTCCTACATTCGCGCCAATATCAAGGATTACAGCATTTTTAGAAAGGTATTCTTTGATCCATACCAGTTCCGGTTCTACATTACGTTCCGAAAAGTTGTTTTTATTAAGATTATTTAAAGTTTTAAAATATCTTTTTTTGTAAAAATTCGGGCTTATGTATTGTAGTTTCTCTGCAATTTTTTGGTATAAAGACATGGTTGACTTTTTGGCGAACAGCAAAGATACATAAAAATGTAAAACTTTTCTTAAAAAATGTTAATTGTAATAGCTTGATTTTCAGTACTGAATTTTAAAATTTATTTTTGTAATCCATTGAATTTTAAGATATTCTCAATTTGTCACAGAGACATCTTTATCTCTGCAACACATGTTCTAAACATCATGGCCAGCGAGAATACATGCAGTTTTCTGTTGAATCTGCGATTTGTGATCAGAAATTAAAGCAGAGGCGTATTCAGGAAATCATTGAAAGGTTTCATCAGCTTGAAAACTTGGGCCATATTTTTTACCGCATTTTTGTCCAGTACTTCCTCATCTTTCAGAGAGTATATCACAATAAAGTTTTTAAGCTTGAGGTATTCTGCCATAGGGTCTTCCTTTTCAAAGCCTTGAGGGACTTTCTTCAGTTTATCGTCCTGATCAAGCTCCGGAAAATGTTTTTTAAAATCTTTATTATTGAGAATTTTCAGGAAATCATCTCCATACAAAGAAATTTCCTTACGGACTTCTTTCAGGACAGAAGATTCCGGCATATAGATCCCTCCGGCTAAAAAGGATTTCCCGGGTTCAAGGTGAAGATAATAACCTCCTTTCTGATTTCCTTTTCCCATTCCCAGAGAAGCTCCGAAATTGGTTTTATAAGGTGACTTGTCCTTTGAAAAACGGGTATCCCTGTAAATTCTGAACAAGGTTTTTTTACTGTCTATTCTGGCAAGTTTTTCATCAAAACCGGACATCTCTCTGGTAAGCTCATCCAGAAAAGAAACCACGTTTTGCTGCGATTCTGTGTATAAGTTTTTATTTTCATTAAACCACTCGCGGTTATTGTTTTTATTTAACTTTTTTAAAAAATCAAATGTTTTGGAAGAAATACTTGAAGACATATTGTAATAGGTGTTTTTTTGTTATTAAGTGAGATTCAAAATCTATTCTCAATCCTGGATTTCGTACCCAGAATCCCGAATCAAAGTCTCGGATATCGGATCTCGCAACCAGAACCCCGAATCCCACAGCTCAAATGTACAAAAACTATTAATGAAGGGACAATGTTTAATAGCGATAAATAAGAATATGAAAAACAAAAATTTGCATTTCATGGCTTTATTTTTGAAAATTCATAAATAACACGGAAAAAATTAATCCAATTTAATAAAAAAAAATAATGTTTAACAACTTTTTAAATCTAGGCTTCTTTTTTTAGATTTAATTTTCCAAAAATCAAAGAAATATTACAGGATTGTGAATTTAAGTTTGCATATTTAAAAATTTATTCAAAAACAAATCAAATATTTATTGTATCTTTGCAAAAATTTTAAAATAGTTAATGAATTTATTTACGGAAACCAATTTAAGTCCTGATATCCTTAAGGCAATTGGCGAACTGGGTTACGAAAGCCCAACAGAAATCCAAAAACAGACTATCCCTTTTATTCTTTCAGATATTCGCGACTTGATCGCACTTGCGCAGACAGGGACAGGCAAAACAGCAGCGTTTTCGCTTCCGATTTTGGATATGATTGACGATACGAGTCGCAAAATCCAATTATTGGTGCTTTGTCCGACACGGGAATTATGTCTTCAGATTTCGAAGGACATAAAGAATTACTCTAAATATATGAAAGACATCAAGACAACTGCGGTTTATGGTGGAAGTAGTATTGTAGAGCAGATGAGATCTTTGAAGGACAAACCACAGATTATCGTGGGAACTCCGGGAAGAGTAATTGATCTTATCAACAGAAAAGCATTGGACTTTTCTGCGATCCATTGGTTAGTATTAGACGAAGCTGATGAAATGCTTTCTATGGGATTCAAGGATGAATTGGAAACCATTCTAAGCGAAACTCCGGAAACAAAACAAACTTTCTTATTCTCTGCAACGATGAATAAAGAAGTGGAAAGAATTTCCAAAAATTATCTTACAAAACCACATCGTATTTCAGTAGGTTCTATCAACGAAGTGAAGAAGAACATTACTCACGAATACTATGTTGTAGGATACCGTCAGAAAAAAGAAGCATTGAAGAGACTTATCGATGCAAATCCAAACCAGTATTCCATTATCTTCTGTAGAACGAGAATGGAAACTCAGGAGGTTGCTGATTTCTTAATGCAGAACGGATATGCCGCTGATGCTCTTCACGGTGATCTTTCTCAGGCGCAGAGAGATACGGTAATGAAGAAATTCAGATTGAAAAACATTGATATTCTTGTAGCTACAGACGTTGCCGCAAGAGGACTGGATGTAAACTCTCTTACTCACGTTATTCACTTCTCTTTACCGGATGACCCTGAAGTATTCGTTCACAGAAGCGGAAGAACAGGTAGAGCTGGAAAAGACGGTATTTCTATGGCTCTAATCAAGCCTGAAGAAAGCAGAAAACTGAAACAGATCAAATCTGCAACTAAAATTGAAATCCACGAAAGATTTATCCCTACAGGTGATGATATTATCAAAGCTCAGGTAGGAGGTGTATTTGAAAAATTATTGACAGAGCACGAAGATCTTTTCGAATTTGATGATAGCTTAATCCCGGATCTGAGCAACTTCACAAAAGAAGAACTGGTGCACCAGCTGCTACAGTTCCAGTTGAAAGATCTTGCTTTATACTACAAAGACAAGCACGACCTTGCTGAGCAGAAATTAAGCAGCAGGGATGACGATTACTCAAGAAGAGACCGTGGACGTGACAGAGACAGAGATAGAGGCAGAGACAGAGATCGCGGACGTGACAGAGACAGAGATCGTGGCGGAAAACCAAGAAGAAGAGATGAAAACATGGTAAGATTCTTCTTCAACCTTGGTAAAAAAGACCATTTGAAGAAGCTTGATGTTTTAGATATTATCAACAAAGCTACTGCTGGCGGAAAAAGCAAGAAAAGAGCGGAAATCGGTGATATTGAAATCTTGGAGAAATTCTCTTTCTTCGAAGTTGAAAAATCGTTCAAAGACAATGTATTGAGCAATATTCAATCGATGAAGTTCAAAGGAAAAGATATGAGAGCTGAAGTAGCCAACTAATCCTTCCTATACCATATAAAACCGGCATTCATGCCGGTTTTTTTATTTGATAATCAGTAGTTAAGCGAATGTTAACAAAACTTAATGTTATATAGTTTCACGTGCAATCCTTTTTTAAGAAATTTGCACACGAATTATAAATACTAAAAAATGGGAATTGGTAATATTTTCCACGCTTTTCAACCAAAAGATAAAATCTTCTTTGTACTTTTCGAAAAAGTAACTGAAAATCTAGTTGCAATGTCAGAAGAATTCAACACAGGAATCAAGGATTTCGATCTTAATGATGATTCAATGTTGAAGAAAATGAGCGACTTCGAACACAAGAACGATGAACTTACTCACGAAATTTTCGTAGAATTAGGGAAAAACTTCATTACACCTTTTGACCGTGAGGATATCCACACACTGGCAACAGGGCTTGATGATATCGCTGACTATATCTACGCTTCCACAAAATATATTTTCCTTTACAAATCACCTGAGATGAAGGCGTATTCAGACTTCTCTTTATTGATCCACAAAGCATGTCTTGAAATTCAGAATGCGATGAAAAACCTTAAAGGGTTCAAAAACATGGAGCAGGTGAAAGAAGCTTGTATTAAGGTGAACTCTATTGAGAATATTGCTGACGATCTGCTTTCCAACTCAATGGTAGAATTATTTGAAACCAATGATGCCATCAACATTATTAAAGTTTCATCTGTATTAAACTACCTTGAAATTGTAACAGACAAAGCAGAAGATGTTGCCAATACCATTGAGAACATCATGATTAAATACGCCTAATACATAGCAAAAAATGGAATTTCCGATTTTACTTGTAGTTATTATTGCGCTGGCCCTGATCTTCGATTATATCAATGGTTTCCATGATGCAGCCAACTCAATTGCAACTATAGTTTCTACAAAAGTTTTAACTCCATTCCAGGCTGTACTTTGGGCGGCGCTTTGGAACTTCGCAGCATTCTTTATAGCTGCTTATATTATTGGAGAATTCAAAATTGGTAATACAATTGCCAAAACAGTTAACGAGAATTTTATCACCCTTGAAGTTATATTTTCCGGTCTTGTGGCAGCTATTGCCTGGAACCTGCTTACATGGTGGTTCGGAATCCCTTCATCATCATCACATACGCTGATCGGAGGATTCCTGGGAGCCGCTCTTATGCATGCTTTCATGATGGATTATCACGATGTGGCTGCAGCCCAGCCGGATCTTGGAATGTGGGGTACTGTTAAAGAAGCTTTCAATCAGGTAACACACCAGAGTGTGGTGAAATTTGATAAAGTAATTCCTATCTTCCTGTTCATTTTCATGGCTCCGATTATAGGGATGATTATTTCAATTATCATTACCCTGATCATTGTACATCTTTATAAAAGGTCAAACCCGCACAAAGCAGACCAGTCTTTCAAAAGATTGCAGCTGGCTTCATCCGCTTTATTCAGCTTGGGACATGGTTTGAATGATGCACAGAAAGTAATGGGGATCATTGGTGCAGCGGTAATTTACTATCACGTTAATATGCTTCAGGATGTTCAGTATCTGAATATTCCTTCTGCAGAACGTTTTGATTATTTTGCGCAGCATTATATCTGGGTTCCTTTAGTTTCGTTCCTTGCCATCGGTTTAGGTACAATGAGCGGTGGTTGGAAGATCATCAAAACAATGGGTACCAAGATTACCAAAGTAACTTCATTAGAAGGAGTAAGTGCAGAAACTGCAGGTGCTATTACTTTATTCATCACAGACCACTTTGGTATTCCTGTATCTACAACCCATACGATTACAGGTTCTATCATCGGGGTAGGATTAACAAAAAGAATTTCAGCGGTAAGATGGGGAATCACTGTAAGTTTACTTTGGGCCTGGGTTCTTACCATTCCAATCTCTGCCATTGTTGCAGGAATTACCTATCTTGTGGTAACCTTCGTTTTCTAAAAAAACAAATCATATAATTATACAAACTTTGTCCTTTTGGGCAAAGTTTTTTGTTTTATAAAGCCTTGAAAAATCGTATTTTTGTTCAAATTATAAGATTTTATGGAATTTTTAGACAGATACCAGCAGATTGTTGCAGATGCCATCACTAAATATACTTTTAAAGATAAACCTTCAGAGCTCTACGAGCCGATGAATTATATTATTTCCCATGGCGGAAAACGTCTTCGTCCCATTATGGTGCTTATGGCATGTGAGATGTTCGGTGGAGATCTTAAACAGGCCATCAAGCCGGCGTTGGCTATCGAGTTTTTCCATAACTTCACCCTGATCCATGATGATATTATGGACGAAGCTCCTTTGAGAAGAAACAAGCCTACCATTCATACTTTACATGGTCTTAACGTAGGAATTCTTTCCGGAGACGGACTGATGCTGAAAGCGTACAAGTTCTTTGAAGATCTTGAACCTGAAATCTTCAAAGCATGTATCAGAATATTTACCCACACGGGACTTCTGTTATGCGAAGGACAGCAGTATGATATCAACTTTGAAACCCAGAAAGACGTTACTTTTGATGATTATATCAGAATGATTACCTACAAAACCGGTGTGTTGAGTGCTTCTTCATTTGAAATCGGAGCTTTGATTGCAAAAGCAGATTTTAAAGATGCGAAAGCTATTTTCAATTTCGGAAAACATATCGGAATTGCATTCCAGATTATGGATGATTATCTTGATGTCTTCGGAGATCAGGCACAGTTTGGAAAAAAACACGCAGGAGATATTTATGAAAATAAAAAAACAGTTCTGTATCTGTTAGCAAGAGAACATGCTACCGATGAAGAAAGAAAAGAACTGGATTACTGGTATTCTAAAAAGACCGAAAACGTTGATAAAGTCTACGGAGTTGAAAAGATTTTCAGAAGAACAAAAGTGGATGAAAAAGCATTACGTCTGATTGAAAAACATAATGAAATCGGACAAAGTTATCTTCAGAAAATTGATGTGCCGGAAGAAAAGAAAAAACCTTTTATTGAACTGGCCAATTATTTGTTGAGAAGAGAAAGCTAATACAGGTAGCAGAGGGTAGGTCGCAGGTAGCAGCAATTTACCTGCAGCCTGTTTTCTGCAACCTAACCCGTATACAATGAAATTCAGAACCGAAGTTGATATTCCCGCATCAGAAAAGAAGATTGAGATTGAAGATAAAATATTCTCAATAGGATCATGTTTTGCCTCTGAAATGACAGATCTACTGCAGGACGGACAACTTCAGACCCTTAATAATCCTTTCGGGACGATTTTTAATCCTTATTCCATCAATCATGCCATCAACAGATTACATGATTCTGCATTTTATGAAGAAGAGGAACTGATTACTTACAATGAAGAATATATCTCTCTGGATCATCATACCAGTTTTGATACCCGTTATATTCATCAGACCCTGGATAAGATTAATGGAGCTATTGAAGCGGGAAATGCCTTTCTTCAGGAAGCCGACTGGATTATTATCACCTACGGATCTTCATTTATTTATGAATTCCTTCCCAAGAAAAAGCTGGTTGCCAACTGTCATAAAATTCCGCAAAAGTTTTTTGATAAAAGGCTGCTTTCCCATCAGGAGCTTACCAGCTCAATTTACCAGACGATTCTGGATCTTAAAGACATCTGCAAAGAAGGAGTACAGATCCTGTTTACGGTTTCACCTGTAAGACATACAAAAGATGGAATGGTAGAAAATCAGCTGAGCAAATCGAAACTGATTACAGCCATCCACGAATCCATTTCAATGTTTGAAGACTGTCATTATCTGCCTGTTTATGAAATTTTAATGGATGACCTGCGGGATTACCGTTTCTATAAGGAAGATATGATTCATCCCAGCACGCAGGCGGTTAATTATATTTTTGAAAAATTCGGAAGGTCTTATTTTTCAGAAGAAACCCAGAATTTTATCAAAGAAAACTTTAAGATTATCAAAGCTCTTGAACATAAAACCAGTGACAAGAAAGATCCAAAGTTTATAGAATTCAGAGAAAAGCTGGATCAAAGAATTGAAGCCCAGCGCAAAAAGGTAAAACATAAAATATTTTAAATGCCTGATTTCACCAAGATTGATTATCTCAAAAATGGCAATGAAAGACAGAAAAGGGTTTACGAACTTCTTACAAAGCATCGTTTTTTTGATAAATTAAAAGCTTATTCACCCATTTTGGCAGGAACTGTTCCTATTGAAATTGATATTGAAGGAAGTGATCTGGATCTTATTTTTGAGGTTGATTTAAAATTTGAAGAAGACTTTCTGGATGATTTAATGTTCAGCAGGTTCATCCCTCACGATGTTGACGTTCAATATCCTATTATCAACGGGGAAAAATGCATGACTATAAATTTTATGCTTGATGGTTTCCCGATCGAGATCTTTGGACAGAATAAGCCTACAACACAGCAGAACGCCTATCTTCATATGATTGCTGAATACAAAATACTACAGGAAAAAGGAGAAGAATTTAAACACAAAATAATAGAACTAAAAAAACAGGGAATAAAAACAGAACCGGCTTTCGGATTATTGCTGGGACTTGAAAACCCCTACGAAGATCTGTTAAAATTTTAAATAAAATGATTGATACACATACACATCTATACGCAGAAGAATTTGATGAAGACAGAAAAGAAGCCATTCAGAGAGCTTTAGACAAAGGAATAACAGAATTCTACCTTCCGGCTATTGACTCAGAGTCTCATGAGAAAATGCTGCAGCTGGAAACAGAATATCCGGGGCAGATTTTTTCTATGATGGGATTACATCCTTGTTATGTAAAACCGGAATCATGGGAAAAAGAACTTGAAATCGTAAAAAATTATCTTGATCAAAGACATTTTCCTGCGATCGGAGAGATCGGAATAGATCTGTACTGGGATAAAACAACACTCGATATTCAGGTGAAAGCCTTTGAGCAGCAGATCGACTGGGCCATAGAAAAAGATCTTCCAATTGTCATTCATACCAGAGAAAGTTTTGATGAAACGTTTGAAGTATTGGAAAGAAAAAAACATCCAAAACTAAGAGGGATTTTCCATTGTTTTTCGGGAGATCTTGAACAGGCACAGCATGCTATTGATCTTAATTTTATTTTAGGAATCGGTGGAGTAGTAACCTTCAAAAACGGAAAAATAGATCAGTTTCTGAACGAAGTTCCATTAGATAAAATTGTCCTCGAAACAGATTCTCCTTATCTCGCGCCGGTTCCTCACAGAGGAAAAAGAAATGAAAGTGCTTATCTTGATCTGGTAGCGGGAAAACTGGTGAATATTTATGGGAAAGATTTCACTGAGATAGACCGTATCACAACAGAAAATGCAAAGAATCTTTTTAAGTAAAGCGGCTGGAAGCTGGAAGAGAGAAGCTGGAGATTACTGTTAGTTTAAGATAAACAAACCCCTTTTCAACACTGAAAAGGGGTTTGTCTTTTTATTTCTTTCTTGTGAAATTCTTATTCTTAGGTTTTTTAAAACCTACAGAAGCTCCCGCAGAAGGCTTTTTACGGTTATTATTAGACCTTGAATTATTACTGTTTTCTGTTTTAGGCTTTCCGCCGCCGGCAGGAACAGGTTTGTTATTCGAATCTCTTTTCTGTGCCACCAGATCATCAGTATGGAACGGATGATCCTTGATCACAGGGATTTTCTTGCCAATCAGCTTTTCTGTATTCTTTAAATTCAGAAGATCAAGTCCGTCTACAAAAGAAATAGAGGTTCCTTCAGCTCCGGCTCTTCCTGTTCTTCCGATTCTGTGTACATAGGTTTCAGAAACATCAGACAGCTCAAAATTGATTACGAATTTCAGTTCATCAATATCAATTCCTCTTGCTGCAATATCTGTCGCCACAAGAACCCTTGTTTTTCCGGATTTGAAATTGTTCAACGCATTTTGTCGTGCATTCTGAGATTTGTTACCATGAATTGCCTCTGCAGAGATATTATCTTTCTGAAGTTTTCTTGAAATCTTATCCGCGCCATGCTTCGTTCTTGCAAAAACCAATACAGAATCTGAAATATCATTTTGAAGAATATGAGAAAGCAGATTCAGCTTGTTGTCTTTTTCTACAAAATATACAGATTGTTTGATGGTATCTGCTGTAGAAGAAACCGGTGTTACTTCCACTTTCACAGGATTATTCAGGATAGAATTAGCCAGTTTCTGAATTTCAGCCGGCATTGTTGCCGAAAAGAATAAAGTCTGTCTTTTCTGAGGTAAAAGTTTAATCACTCTTTTTACATCATGTACAAATCCCATATCCAGCATTCTGTCTGCTTCATCAAGAACAAAGATTTCAAGGTTTTTCAGGCTGATGATTCCCTGAGCAATGAAGTCCAGAAGTCTTCCCGGTGTTGCTACCAGAATATCAACTCCTTTTCTCAAAGCAGCTTCCTGATTTCCTTGTTTTACGCCTCCGAAAATAACAAGTTGTTTTAGCGGAAGATATTTACCGTAAGCATTAATGTTTTCCTCAATCTGAATGGCCAGTTCTCTGGTGGGGGTAAGGATTAAGGCTTTTATATGTTTATTGGGAATTTTATTTTTGGATAAATTCTGTAGGATCGGGATGGAAAAAGCGGCTGTTTTTCCTGTTCCTGTCTGGGCACAACCTAAAAAGTCTCTGCCTTCTAAAATATCAGGAATAGATCTTTCCTGGATAGGAGTCGGAGTCGTGTAACCCTGCTCCTGGATTGCTTTTGCAATAGGTTCTATTAAGTTTAAGTCTGTAAAATTCAAATGAATTATTTTAAAATTTAAATAAAAATTCCTTCAGTCTGAAAGAATTACATTCTGCAAAGGTAGTCTAAATATTTTTAAGTATATTTTTCCACTTTTTTAGACTTATTGCCTATTGAAAAACAGAAATGGCCGCCAGAATATGAGCCGCCATTTTTTCTGTTAAATATCTGCAGTTTATTTAAATCTATATCCTACACCAGCCTGAAAAAATCCGGCTTTCATAGGTAAAGTATTGCTTTTACTTATTTCTATAAAATTGAAATTATATCTTGCATCTGCAAAAAACTTTTTACTAAGCTTGTATTCTGCTCCCAGGAATGGAAATAGGTTTAAGGTCTTTACTCCATCATAATTTCTTTTCTCAGTTCCTGTTATCCTGCTACTGGCTTCTACTTTTGTAGATATATTGAAACCAATATTCATCCCGGCAGAAGCAGAAAGATTAGGAATAATATAATACTTTGCAGAAATGGGCACCTGTATTTGAGTTAGAGAATATGTATAATTCATATTTCCTAAACTACCCTGAGTGTTTGGTATTGTTATAGGATATGAAATTTTACCGCCTAGCTGAGTATAAAGAACTTCAGCCTGCACTCCGAACTTGTGGGATATTGGCTGCTCTGCCAGAATACCTGCATAGAAATAAGACCTGGAATCCAGTTTATCATCAAAAAGTTTCATGCTGGATAAAGAATATCCTCCTTTCACTCCAAGGCTGACAGAGGATTCTGTTTTTGTGGGGTGTTGTGTTTGGGCATTAATGAAGCCTGAACATGCAAATACTGAAACGAAAAAAAAGTTTTTTCTCATGTTATGGATGGTTAATAATTTTATAAAAAAAATTCCTCGTTGGGAGGAATTATGGTAACAAAGATAATTTAATATTTTTTAAATGAAACTATTTCACTTTAGTCCATTCCTGGTTTTTTCTCAGATTCTCAAAAAACTGGTACACTTCCGAAAGCTTCTCGCTTCCGCGTTTTCCATAATCTTCTACATTTTTTGAAGTTCCGTCAGCAAATTTGATTCTTAAATAGGAAGTTGGAAGATCGGTAATATTGTGTTCACCATATTTATCATTCAAATCTTTTACATTTAATCCGTCCAGTAAAGTGATTAATTTATTGTAATCCTCTTCCTTAATGGTTCCTTTAAAAGTTCCTTCACGTGGCTTTGAAAACTCATCTTTCGAAGGTTTATCATTAAAATTAAAATGTTCTGCTTCAAAAACCGCAGTTCTGTCCGGATTGATCGTCATTTTAAAAACAGGACAGAATCCAAAACATGGAGTCGCCTCATATTCAATGGCAGCATATTTTGAATTTACTTTTTGAGAAGTTGTACAGGATGTCAAAAACACAAATGCACAAATGGCTAGCAAATATTTCATAGTTTTTTCAATTTCAGAGGATCTCCCAATAATTGTTCCAAAAGTCTTCATCATATTATGTTTTTGTTAAATATAAAAAAAGAAAGCTGTTTAACCCTTTGCTTTTTTGAACCGTTAAGATTGTATTAAGGTGTTAAGAATATGAAGATAATCTCGCTGTAAGCTTAAAAATCAGAATGATTTATCTTAACTATACTTTATTTCTTAAATCCATTCTTAATGGTTTAAAATATTTTCGGGGAACATAGGGTTAATTTTATAAAAAACAGCCTTAGGAAAACCTGAGGCTGTTTTTTTATAATGCAGCTTTACTATAAAAAGCACAACTGATAAATCAATTTTTCTATCCGTGCAATTGTTTCCAGATGGCATCCTTAAGTTCCATAAGGCCTTCTCCGGTAACACCTGAAAAGAATAAAGGCTGCTTGTTCTCCGGGAACTCTGCTGCAATTTCCTTTTTCAGTTCATCATCCAGAAGGTCAGATTTTGAAATGGAAACAATAAAATCTTTATCCAGAAGTTCAGGATTGTACTCCTTCAGTTCATTTTCAAGAATCTTAAACTCGTTGAAATGATCCTCAGAATCAGCCGGAATTAAGAATAAAAGGATGGAATTTCTTTCGATATGTCTCAGGAATCTGTGTCCTAAACCTTTTCCTTCTGCTGCTCCTTCAATAATTCCCGGAATATCAGCCATTACAAATGATTTGTAATTTCTGTAATCTACAATTCCAAGGTTAGGAGTCAGTGTCGTAAAGGCATAATTGGCAATTTTTGGTTTTGCCGCAGAAACAGATGCTAAAAGTGTAGATTTTCCGGCATTCGGAAACCCAACCAGACCTACATCTGCCAAAATTTTAAGCTCGAAAACGATATACCCTTCTTCTCCCGGAAGACCTGGCTGTGCATATCTTGGGGTCTGATTCGTAGAAGACTTGAAATGCTCGTTTCCTAACCCTCCTTTACCACCATGCATCAGGATGATTTCTTGTCCGTCTTCTAAAATTTCACCGATAATTTCGCCTTCTTCATTTTTGGCAATAGTTCCCACCGGAACCTCAATATAAACATCAGCTCCGTAGGCACCGGTAAGCTGGTTTTTTCCTCCGTTTTCACCACGTTCTGCTTTTACGTGACGGGTGTATCGGAGTGGAAGCAAAGTCCATTCATTGGCATTTCCTTTCATAATGATATGACCTCCACGACCTCCGTCGCCTCCGTCAGGACCACCTTTAGGAATATACTTTTCACGGCGAAGGTGGGCAGAACCAGCACCTCCGTGTCCGCTTTTACAATGGATCTTTACGTAATCTACAAAGTTAGACATATAGTTTGTGTTGCGGGGTGAGGATTACGGGATGTAATTTCATCCCGTACCCATATCCCGATTATTTAATTTTCTCTACCTCAGCGAAAAGTTTTTGGGAAATCTCATCAATTTCTCCGACACCGTTTACCTCTACATATTTTCCCTGCTTCTTATAAAGCTCGGCAACTTCTGCTGTTTTGGTATAATATTCTTTAATTCTGTTTTCGATGATCTCTACATTGCTGTCGTCTGATCTTCCGCTGGTTTCACCTCTTTTCAGAAGTCTTTCCACCAAAATTTTGTCCTCTACCACCAATGAAAGACAGATATCAATCTCGTCATTCAGTACTTCTTTAACGATTGTTTCCAAAGCTTCTGTCTGCGCAGTTGTTCTTGGATATCCGTCAAAAATAAAACCGTTGGTATCAGTTGGTTTTTTGATCTCATCGATCAGCATATCTGTTGTTACCTGATCCGGAACCAATTCTCCCTTATCGATGTATGATTTAGCCAGTTTTCCAAGTTCAGTGTCATTTTTCATGTTGTATCTGAAAAGATCACCTGTTGAAACCTGTTTTAAATTGAATTTTTCGATCAGATTCTGAGCTTGTGTTCCTTTTCCACTTCCTGGAGGGCCGAACAGAACAATGTTTATCATAATGTTGATTCGCTTTAGGCAATTGGCATTTTGCTTCTGGCTTTTGGCTTTTGGCGGTTTGCTCTTTGCTTTCAGCTTTTTTAAGTTATTATTAAATTTATTTCTTTATATAATTTTAAGCTAAAAGCTATCAGCTAATAGCCAACAGCGTTTAATGGTTGATTTGTCCGTCTTCCAGCTGATATAAATTCGGAAGATTTCTACCCAATTCGTCATAATCCAGTCCATATCCAAGCACAAACTTGTTAGGAATTTCCTTTCCGATATAATCCAGTTTGAAATCTTTCTTGTAAATCTCCGGTTTCAGCAGGAAACTAGCCAGTTTTACAGATTTAGGACGTTGTGTTTCTTTGAAATATTTGAAAAGACTTTCAACTGTGTTTCCTGTATCTACGATATCTTCAACAAGAATAATATGACGGTCTCTTACATCTTTGGTAAGCTCCATTTTCTGATAAACGATCCCTGTAGACTCAGTTCCTACATAAGAACTCATTTGAATGAAGGCAATTTCGCATTCTCCCGGGTAATATTTTAAAAGATCTGAGAAGAACATCACCACCCCATTTAAAACCCCAATGAAAACAGGAACTTCGTCCTTGTAATCTTCATAAATTCTTAACGCTGTCTCTTTTACAATTTCCTGAATTTCGGCATCCTTTAAATAAGGAACGAAAGTTTTGTCGTGAACTTTAATGCTTTCCATAAAATTTTTAGTAGTTGGCAAAGTTACGGATTTTTGATTAAAATACTTTCCTGTTTTTGTCAGTTCGAAAGTTAAAAGGTATTGCAACAACAAAATTGAATATTATGACGAAGTATGTTTAAATACTAAGAATGCTAAGATTTTTAATGAGATAGAATGATATAGCCTTAAAAAAAGGATTTTGAAAGGGATTAAAAACAAGTGTTTGAAATAAGGCAGAACAATATGATGATAAATGTCTTGTGTTTTTTGTGAAGAATTATATATTCCGGAAAATGAGTATCTTTGTACTTTCAAAACCCAAAATACAGACATGTAGGATATAATTTCTTTCAGATTCAATAAACGGCAACGCCAGTGTTGCTGGTGTTTAATTATACTATTTAAGAAAGAAATCATGATTTTACTGCAAAATATATCCTTTGGGTTTCCGGGAGGAAATCTTCTATTTAATCATATCAATGTAACAATACAGGCTCATACCAGATCTGCTTTGCTAGGCAGTAACGGCATGGGGAAATCAACTCTGCTGAAAATAATCGCAGACGAAATACAACCTTCAGAAGGCAGTGTTAATATCCAGGGCGATATTTTTTATGTGCCTCAGATGTTTGGAAATTGTAATCATCTTACCATCGCGGAATGTCTGAAAATAGATCAGAAATTATATGCCCTCCAGAAAATTACCAATGGTGAGGTGGATGAAATTTATTTTGAAACGCTCAATGATGACTGGGACATTGAAGATCGGTGTAAGCAGGCTCTGGAGCATTGGGGACTCGGGAATTTTGAATTAACTCAAAAGCTTGAAGGCTTGAGTGGCGGTCAGAAGACGAAAGTTTTTCTTGCCGGAATTCAGATCAATCAACCTGATATTATCGTATTGGATGAGCCGACCAATCACCTGGATAGGGAAGGAAGAAAACTCTTGTATGATCTTATTGACAAAACAGATTCAACAGTGGTTATCGTAAGCCACGACCGTACTTTGCTCAATCTTGTGGATACCATATTTGAGTTAAGTAATCAGGGAATTACAACTTATGGTGGAAACTATGATTTTTATGCCAAACAGAAAGAAGTGGAGGAGGAAGCATTGCAAAATGATATCCATTCCAAAGAGCGGGCTTTAAAAAAAGCTAAAGAAAAAGAACGGGAAACCCTGGAAAGAAAACAAAAACTGGATGCACGAGGTAAAGGCAAGCAGGAAAAATCCGGAGTAGCAAGAATTATGATGAATACCCTTCGGAATAATGCGGAAAAAAACAGTTCAAAACTGAAAAGTATCCATGCTGAGAAAATAAGTGGTATTTCCGGTGACTTGAGAGACTTGCGTTCCTCGTTAAAGAATTTTGAGCAGATGAAAGTGAATTTTAATGATTCCAATCTGCATTCAGGAAAAGTCCTGATTACAGCTGAAGATCTCAACTTCAGTTATGGAAAAGGGAAACTCTGGAAAGAAAATCTTAATCTTGAAATCAGCAGTGGAGACAGAATTTCAATAAAAGGAGGAAACGGTTCAGGAAAAACGACGCTGATAAAACTTTTGTTAGGAAGTCTTCAGCCTTCGGAAGGGAGAATAAAAAAAGCAGAATTCAACAGTATTTACATTGATCAGGAATATTCTCTGATTGATAATGACTCAACGTTGTATGATTTTGTACAGACTTTCAATGACAGTGCCATGCAGGAATCAGAAGTCAAAACATTACTGTCCAGATTTTTGTTCGGGAAAGATACCTGGGATAAAAAATGCGGTATGCTGAGTGGAGGAGAGCGTTTACGGTTACTTCTCTGCGGGCTTTCCATCAGCAATAAAGCACCGGATATGATCATCCTTGATGAACCTACCAATAACCTTGATCTGCAGAATGTAGAAATTCTCACCCACTCTATCAAAGATTATCATGGAACCCTGCTGGTGATTTCCCACGATGAAGTTTTTCTTGACGAAATTGGAACTGATCAGGAATTACTCCTGAATTGATGACCGGGTTTCTTACAAATTGTACAGAATCAATTACATATTCAATAGAGACGGGCTTTAGCCCGTCTGTTAATAAGATTAGAATCCATCGGCTTTAGAGCCTAAAATTATACAGAAATTCCAGATAATTGCTATCTGGAATTTTTATTCTCTGTGATTATTGAATTTCTTTATTATTTAAATATCCACTTATAAATTTCCTTCAGAACCTCTTCTCTTATGGATTCGTTCAAAATCTCATGACGCATTTCCGGATAGATCTTTACGTCCACATTTTCAAAACCATCAGCTTTTAAGTTGTCGACCGTATGCATGACTCCTTTTCCAAAGTCACCAATCGGGTCATTCTGTCCGCTTACAAATAAAAAAGGAAATGATTTAGAAATAAGTGCAGCCCACTTTCTCGCTGTCGCTTTTTTATAGATGGTAAACAAAGTATAAAAAGCATTATGGGTAAACGGAATTCCACAAAGTTCATCCTGTTCAAAAGCCTTTCTGTTTTCAGGATTAATACTGAGCCAGCTGGTATCACCGAAGTCTTTATCTTTTTTAAAATGCTTGTTATTGACACTCGTAAAAACAGAATTTAAAAACGTACGATGACGGGGAGCAATAGCCGTAGCCAATGATAAATACGCTCTTAATACATCAATTCCTGGTAAAGGTCCGCCGGTTCCTGTAATGACAGCTCCTGAAAATTGACTGCTTGCTTTTTGAAGAAGACAACGTGTAATAAAAGATCCCATAGAATGGCCCAGAATAAAATGCGGAACATCCGGATATTGCTCTGCAAGATGATCTGCCATCATTTTTGCATCGGCTATAAGTCTTTCATCCGGTTTTTCAAGCTGGAAGAAACCAATATCCTTTTTTTCTTTTACAGATTTTCCATGCCCCAGGTGATCATAGGTTAATACAGCAATTCCATGAGACGCAAAATATTCTGCAATCTCTGCATATCTTCCGCTGTGTTCCTGCATGCCATGAACAATGAGAAGAGTGGCTTTCACAGAAGCTGCATCCGGATAAAATAAAGTGTAAAAGAGTTGGGTTTGATCGTTTGTGGTTACAGATAGGTACCCTGATTTTTGTATTGATCTCATGGGGATTCTCTTTTAGATTAGAGGAATTAAAGATACAGAATTAATGATTTTTCTATTCATTTAATATTGATGAAATATCCATTTGTTGGTGAAGAATTCTTATGATTTCGATTTCCTCATTTTTGATTTTGTAAAATATAAAATGAGATTTCACCCTTGAACGGAAATATCCTTTCCTGATTTCACCGTAATCTTTTCCAGATTTTGGATTCTCAGATAAATACTCAATTTCATTCATGAGCAAATCAAAATAATGATCTGCCTGTTTTACTGACCAAGTTTCGAAGGTGTAAAGCCAGATTTTTTGTAAATCATGGGACGCTTCTTTACTGATTTTGTATTTCATCTAGTCAGCAGAATGTTTTTGATGAAGGTTTTTCAAAAATTCTTTACGGTCAAAATTTTCAACAAAACCAGATTTTTCCCCTTTTTTTAGTTCGTTGATTAATTCTGTTTTTTTAGATTCTTCATATTCGAACATTCTTAAAGCTGTTCTTACAACTTCACTGGCGGAAGAAAATTTTCCGGATTTAATTTGTTGGCTGATAAAGTTGTCAAAATAATCGCCTAATAGTATGGATGTGTTTTTTGCCATTGTGTTAATTTTAATCAAAGATACCAACTTTTGGTATTTTATCAAAAAAAATTAAACTAAGTTGTTGAATAATATTTCTTTGTATTCATCTAATCATCTTCACCAAAATGTATAATCCTTAAGAATGTAAAAATGAGAAGAAGAAGAAAAGAAATTTCCTTTTTGCTTAAATCTTTTTGTTTTACATTAAATATTTTAAATTGTTCATTTTCATTTGCAAATCCTTTAAGATAAAATACGGTTAAAAAATGATGTTTTTGAGATTGACTCATAGGTATAACTGTAATAAATCAAATATAAAAATTATTCCGTTCAACCTCATGATTTTCACCCCACCCCAAAATAAAATTCCTCTCAAATTTGCTCACCCAATTTTTTAAAAGTAATTTTGCACGAATCTAAAAACAAAAGTAAAATATGTCAACTTATGTAGTTGTAGGTCTTCAGTACGGAGATGAAGGCAAAGGAAAAATCACGGATGTTTTATCAGCAAAATCGGACTATGTAGTGCGTTTCCAGGGTGGAGACAACGCTGGTCACACGGTTTATGTGGGTGATGAGAAATTCGTTCTACACCTTCTTCCTTCAGGAGTTCTTCAATGCAAAGGGAAATGTATCATTGCGAACGGAGTAGTGGTAAACCCTAAGTCTTTCATTAAAGAAGTTGGTCAGATCGAGAGCAAAGGCTTAAGAACAGATCATATCTTTATCAGCAGAAGAGCGCATGTCATCATGCCTTACCACATCCTTTTGGATACTTACCGTGAAGAGGAACACGGAGGAACTCAGATCGGAACTACCAAAAAAGGAATCGGACCTTGCTATGAAGATAAAATCGCAAGAGTCGGGATCAGAATGGTAGATCTTTTAAATCCAGAAATTTTAAGAGATAAAATCGAGAAAAACTTAAAAGTTAAGAACTCTCTTTTTGAAAAATATTACGGAAAACCAACGTTAGACGTTGAAGAAATCTACAACGAATATTTAGCAATCGGAAAACAGCTTCAGGACAGAATCGTTGATACTGAATTAGAGCTGAACGAAGCAATCAGAGACGGTAAAAACGTTTTATTCGAAGGTGCACAGGCGTTAATGCTTGATATTGACTTCGGTACTTATCCATACGTAACTTCATCTTCTCCATCTACAGGAGGTGTTTGTTCAGGAGCTGGTGTTCCGCCAACTTCACTTCAGAACCTTATCGGTGTGGCAAAAGCTTACTGTACAAGAGTAGGAAACGGACCTTTCCCTTCTGAATTGGATAACGAACTGGGTGAGAAGATCAGACAGATCGGTGGTGAATTCGGAGCAACTACAGGTAGACCAAGAAGAACAGGTTGGTTAGATCTTGTTTCCTTAAAGCATGCTTGTATGATCAACGGAATCAACAATCTTGTGATCACTAAGCTTGACGTTCTTACAGGAATTGAGAACCTGAAAGTAGTAACCCATTACAAAACTGAAGACGGAAAAATCATCGATTATTTCACTTCTTCAACAGAAAAATTGTACAACTACGAGCCAATCTATCAGGATTTACCAGGTTGGAGTGAAGATATTACCAAAGCAAGAAGCTATGATGAACTTCCTGATACTGCTCAAAAATACATCGAGTTTATTGAGAAATACTTAGGAATCAACGTATACTTAGTTTCTGTAGGTCCTGAAAGAAGTCAGAACATCATCAGAAAAGAATTATTCTAATATTTCTTAGAACATACAATAAAAAGAGATCATCATTGATGGTCTCTTTTTTGTTTTTGTGCCCCCTTTTCAAGGTTTTAAACCTTGAAAAGGGTAAGAGGTCATTAAGTTTATTCCTTATTTACTTGGGAAGAAATAACTCCTTTTTCTTCTATAAACTTTTTACTTGTAAATGTTAAAATTTAAACTTTATCATAAAATTTTCTAATATTATGTTGTTTTGATAAAATTTTGGCAGATGTTTTGATATTGAAACATTACTTATCGATAAGAGTAATAAAACTAATAATCAAAATTTTTAACAGTTTAAATAGTAGTAGTGATGAAACAACATAACCAAAACCAGGAATTTCGGTTCAACGAAGTCCTGTTCGAGCACCGCAATAAAGACTATGGTGCCTATGTATTAAGAAACGAATCAGATAGAATATTAACCAAAGCGCTTTTTATCGGAGCAAGTTTAATGGCTGCAGTATCCATTACACCATTTGTGATTTCTGCATTTAAGACAGTAGAAACAACAGATAAAATATGGGAACTCCCGCCACCGGTAATCATTCCTGATGATCCGGTTGCACCTCCGGTAAAAATTACTCCGGTAAAGCCTGAAGTAGCACCCAATACAAAAACATTTGACAGTACAGTGCCTACACCATCAAGTACAGCTCAGGATAATGTGAAAAAAGATCCCATTCCTGATGATGCTGTAGCAGGATTTAAAGACAATTTTAAAGGAGAGCCTGTTGCGCCGAATACACCCAATGTTCCTACACCAACAGTGGGAACAGGTCCTGTAATCACAACACCTCCGCCTGTGATTGCTGATCCGGTGGACAAAAGTAAAATTGCTGAAGCAGGAGAACTTGGCGTAGAAGCCAATTTTGCAGGAGGAATAGACTCCTTCAGAAATAAAGTAATGAACAGCTTCGACAGTTCAGGATTTGAATCCGAAGATGTTGTAAAGACGACAGTTACCTTTATTGTAGAAATGGACGGAACCATCTCAGGGGTAAAAGCTAACGGAACCAACGCCGATTTTAACAATGAGGCAATGAGAACTATTAAATCAATTTCCAACAAAGGAAAATGGATCCCGGCCAAAAACAAAAAAGGAGAATTCGTAAGAAGTTATTTCAAATTTCCAATCTCTATGAAATTTGATAATTAATACGGAAAAGTAAATTTCAAATAGTTATCCACAAAGAATTTTTTTTGTGGATAATTTTTTTTATCGTTAAATTGCTTATTAACAATATTTTAACTCAATTTTGATTTTCCCCACTCACCGAGAGCAAAGAAAAAAGTGTATTTTTGAAACTTAAAGTTCTAATAATGGCAAAAATCATAGGTATTGCTAATCAAAAAGGAGGTGTTGGTAAAACTACCACCGCTGTAAATTTGGCAGCAGCATTAGGAGTATTGGAAAAAAGAATATTAATTATTGATGCTGACCCTCAGGCGAATGCAACATCCGGCTTGGGTGTTGAGGATGTTCAGTATTCTACCTATAATCTTCTTGAGCATAGTGCAGATACAAGAGTCTGTATCAAAAGAACGGCAACTCCCAACCTGGATATTATTCCGTCACATATCGATCTGGTAGCAGCGGAAATTGAACTGGTAGACAAGGAAGACCGTGAGTATATGCTAAAAAAAGCACTGGCAAGTGTAAGGGATGATTATGATTATATTATCATCGACTGTGCACCGAGTTTAGGTCTTATTACGGTAAATGCTCTTACAGCAGCAGATTCTGTAATCATTCCGATTCAGTGCGAATATTTTGCATTAGAAGGGCTTGGAAAATTGTTGAACACCGTTAAAAATGTTCAGAAAATCCATAATAAAGATCTTGGAATTGAAGGTCTTCTTTTAACCATGTACGACAGCAGATTGAGACTATCCAATCAGGTTGTGGAAGAAGTAAATCTGCATTTCCCTGAGATGGTTTTTGAAACCATTATCAGCAGAAATGTAAGATTGAGTGAAGCACCAAGTTTCGGGGAAAGTATCCTGAACTATGATGCAGAAAGTAAAGGAGCTGTTCAGTATATTCAGTTGGCTGAAGAAGTTCTTTTGAAGAATGAAAACTTAATAAAGAATTAAATTAATAATAAATGGGCAATAAGTGAATGTTGGTCATCACTTCTCAAACATCATTTATCAATTATATCTATGAAGGACAAAAAAAGAGCTATGGGACGCGGCCTGGGCGCCATTTTAAGTGCAGAATCCAAAGCAACGATCAATTCCGCTACTGATGAAGGAGCAGATAAGTTTGTGGGAAATATTGTGGAAGTTGCGCTTGAAGATATCTATCCGAACCCAACGCAGCCGAGAACTTATTTTGATGAAAAAGCATTAAACGAACTTGCACAATCCATTAAAAACTTAGGCGTAATCCAGCCGATTACCCTGAGAAAAGACGGTGAAAAGTTTGAAATCATTTCCGGGGAAAGACGTTACAGGGCAACTAAAATTGCCGGATTAACGACTATTCCTGCCTATATCCGTTTAGTCAATGATCAGGAGCTTCTTGAAATGGCTCTTGTTGAAAATATCCAGAGAGAAGACCTTGATGCTATTGAAATTGCATTAACTTATCACAGGCTTTTGGAGGAAATCGGCCTTACTCAGGAAAACCTGAGCCAGAGAATAGGAAAGGACAGAAGTACGATTACCAATTCTATCAGACTGCTAAGATTAAATCCGGATATTCAGAATGCCATCAGAAGCGGTGAGATTTCTGCAGGACACGGAAGAGCGATTATCAGTCTTGAAAGTGAAGAAGCTCAGCAGATTTTATTTGATCTTATTATCAAAGAAAAATTAAACGTCCGTCAGGCTGAACAGGCTGCTGCTGCATTGAAGAACCCGAAGTCTCCTGCTGCCAAAAAAGCAAAAGTGGAGCTTTCCAATAACTATAAAAAAGCCCAGAAGACCATTGCTGATATCTTGGACGTGAAAGTAGAGATCAAAGCTTCTGGAAATGGTAAAAAAGGTAAAATTGTTCTGGACTTCAAAAATGAAGAAGAGCTGGAATATATTTTATCCCATATTAAATAAATGAAGAAAATATTTTTCACATTTTTCTTGTGTATCGCTGCACTGGCTTACTCACAAGTAAAACCTATCGATACCGTTCGGATGCAGACTCCTCCGAAAGAAGAAACCCGTGTCGTAAAGCCTGGTAAAACCGAAGCCAAAATCATTGAAGATCTTGAAAAAGCAAACGGTCCCACAGCAAAAACCTTAAAGCTTAATCCTACCAGAGCTGGATTGTACTCTGCAGTTTTACCCGGATTAGGACAGTTTTATAACAAAAAATACTGGAAAATTCCTATTGTCTGGGGAGCAGTAGGTGCTGGGGTTGGTATTGCCGTATGGAATGATAACCAATACAAAAAATACCGTGAATATTACGTGGCAAAGCTGAACGGAACTCCCAATGAATTCGTAGATAGCCACCCATGGCTGGACAAAAGAGCGTTGGGTAATGCACAGGACAGAGCCAAGAGGCAAAGGGATTATGCCATTGCCATTACAGGTTTGATTTATATTCTGAATATTGTAGATGCTGTAGTAGACGCCCATCTTTATGAAAGCCGCCATGATCCGGATCTGGTTTTTAAACCATCGGTTATTCAGGACCAGTATGGCTACAGCGCGCCAAAAACAGGATTCAGTTTAAGTTACAGATTTTAAAATACAACATATCTGCAGAAGGTCTGAAGATTGAATGCAGAATTAAAAATAAATAAGATTATATGAAAATAGCATTAGTTGGTTACGGTAAAATGGGTAAGATCATTGATGAGATCGCACAGAAGAGAGGTCATGAAGTCGTTGCCCGTCTGAAGGAAACCCCGACTGCTGAGAATCTTAATAATCCGGATGTTGTGATTGAATTTTCACTGCCGGAAGTAGCTTTTGAAAATATCAAAGCTTGTCTTGAAAATAAAATTCCGGTGATCTGCGGAACAACAGGATGGCTTGATCAAAAAGCTGAAATTGAAAAATTAGCGGTGGATAACGGTACCGCTTTCCTATACGGTTCCAATTTTAGTTTGGGAGTCAACTTATTTTTTGCTCTGAACGAAAAACTTGCAGACCTGATGAAAAACGTAGATGAATACTCTTGCCAGTTGGAAGAAATTCATCACATCCATAAAAAAGACGCTCCAAGTGGGACTGCGATTTCTATCGCTGAGGGAATCATTCAGAACAATCCGAAATTCGATGCCTGGAAACTGGAAGAAACAGAAGGGAAGCAGCTTGGAATTTTTGCCATACGTGAAGACGAAGTTCCTGGAACACACAGCGTGTATTACAGAAGTGAAGTGGACGAAATCGAGATCAAACATACCGCTTTCAACAGAAACGGTTTTGCCCTGGGAGCGGTAGTCGCTGCTGAGTGGATTAAAGATAAAAAAGGAAACTTCGGAATGAAAGACGTTTTGGGGCTTTAATTTGTAACAAATTCTGTAAATTGCAGACCAATAAGCAGAAAATGATGAATAGTGAATTGTAAACAGCGGACTGCTTTTATCATTTATTACTCATCATTTTTATTATTTATATCTTAAGAATAGGCACAAAAATTTATGAATTATTTTTTAACTTATACAGTATATGTCCTCATACTATCCGTACTGATGGGGATTTCATCTTGGAAACTGTTCAAAAAAATGGGCTATAGCCCTTTATTTGCTTTTATCCCTTTCTACAACTATTTCATTATTCTCAAAGAAACAAAACATCCGAAATGGTGGGCAATCATGTCTTATCTTCCGATAGTAGGACCCATTATGATGTCGGTTTTCCACCTTTATTTAGTGAAAAAGTTTGGGAAAACACTTTTCAAAGATCAGATTCTTACCGTGATTCTGCCGTTTATTTATATGGCGGTCATCAACTATTCTAAAGATGTAGAGTTAGAAGATGAAAATGCAAACGACCTGTTTCTTACAGAAGAAGAGAAAAACGATAAAAAGAAAGATACATTCATTGGTTCCATTACATTTGCGGTAGTTTTTGCCACTATTATCCACGTTTTTGTAACACAGCCTTTCGGGATTCCTACAGGATCTATGGAAAGAACATTATTGGTGGGTGACTTCCTTTTTGTAAACAAATGGAGCTATGGATACAGACTTCCAATGCGTCCTGTGGCGATTCCTTTCCTTCAGGGAACTATTATGGATACAGGACAGAAAGGAAACCCGAAAGATGATCCAAAGTCTTACGTAGATGCAGTGAAGCTTCCATACACAAGAATCTTACAATTCAACAAACCACAGAAAAATGATGTTGTAGTTTTCAACTATCCTCAGGATTCCGTACATACAGCAATTGACAGAAAAGATCCTTACGTAAAAAGATGTGTAGCTACAGCAGGCGACACTTTTGAAATGAGAGCCGGAAGACTTTTCGTTAACGGAAAGCCGGAGACTGTTTTAGGAGATCAGGAAGTACAGCACAGATATATTGTAACGACTGATGCGCAATTGGATATTCCTACTTTATACAAAGCGTACGGATTTTTACCGGTTCAGGAAGTACAGCAGGATAACGGAGGTTTCCTTTATGGATTCCAGGGCTTAACGGATAAAACTGCCAAAGAAATTAAAGAGCTTCCTCACGTTATTGATATGAAGGAAGAGATTTCGCCAAAAGGAGAAGCTGCAGTATATTACAGAGACGAAGCTAAAACTAAAATTGATACGACACAATCTATTTTCCCAATCAACAAACCTTGGAATCAGGATTGGTACGGACCTGTTAGAATCCCTAAAAAAGGAGATGTGGTGGCGATCAATCAGGAAACACTTCCAATGTATCAGTGGATCATTTCCGAATATGAGCACAACAGCTTAGAGAAAAAGAACGGAAAAATTTTCATCAACGGAAAAGAAGCGAATCAGTATACCATTCAGCAGGATTATTATATGATGATCGGGGACAACAGGGATGCATCATTGGATGCAAGATTCTTTGGTTTTGTTCCGGAAGAAAATATTGTTGGAAAACCAATGTTTACATGGATGAGTGTACAGGGAGTATTTCCGGATGCAAGCTCAACGTATCAGGCCCCTAAGAAAATCCGTTGGGAAAGAATGTTCAAAGCAACCAATACGGGAGAATCCAATAAAACTTCTTACTGGTGGATTGCAGCTATGATCCTGATCTTGTTCTTCGGATGGGATTATTTCATGAAATTATTCAGAAAGAAAAAAACTGAAGACAATTAATAAAAAAAATTAAACGTAAAATAGAATGAAGTATTTGAAAAAATACTTCATTTTTGCATTATGAATATGAAGAATGTATTATTACCGGCATTTTATATGCCACCAATTTCATGGTTTTCAGTGTTTTTAAATCCTGAAAATGAAATTGTATTTGAACAGTTTGAAAACTTTCCGAAGCAGACGTATAGAAACAGAGCCAATATTTATGGTGCCAACGGAAAATTATCATTAATAATTCCTATCAATCATAACGGGAAAAGAGAATTCAAAGATGTTGAAATTTCTTACCGCGAAGACTGGAGAACGCTTCATTGGAAATCCATTAAGACCGCATATCAAAGCTCTCCTTATTTCGAGTATTATGAAGATAAGTTCAGAAAAATATTTGACCTTAAAGAAAAGTTCCTGCTGGATTTTAACCTTAAAGGGATAGAAGTCATCCAACAGATACTTAAAACAGAAAAGGCACACTCTTTGAATGTAGAATATATCAAAAATCCGGAGAGTATCAATTTCAGGGAAAAGTTTTCGGCAAAACTTCCTTCAGAATTTCAGATGGAAGAATATTACCAGACATTCTCTGATAAATTCGGATTTTTGGAAGACCTGTCGGTTCTTGACCTTATTTGTAATAAAGGCCCGGAATCACTCGTATATATTAAAAATATAAAACAACAATATTAGTACAATCACTGTTGGTAAAGTATAAAACAGATGATGACGGTGATTGGCATATCTCTTTAAAAAATTAAATATCAACATATGAAAAAGGTATTATTAGCTGCAGTTTTTTTTGCAGGTTTTAGTTTATCCTTTGCACAGGAATCTAAAGCTAAAAGTATTGATCCCAACGAAGATAAAGATCTTATGACATGGTATCACAAAGATTTTGCAACTTCAAAAGTATATGGTGTAAATACAGCAAATGCTTATAAATATCTGGAATCTAAAGGTCTGAAGCCTAAAACAGTCGTGGTGGGTGTATTAGACAGTGGAGTACAGGTAGATCATCCGGGATTGGTAAAAAACCTATGGTCGAATCCAAACGAGGTTCCCGGAAACGGTAAAGATGATGATGGAAACGGGTATATTGATGACGTACACGGATGGAACTTTATAGGAGGTAAAAACGGTGATATTGATATCGATAATATGGAGGTGACAAGAGTAGTTGCCAAATATAAACCTGTTTTCGAAGGAGATGATTCCACAAAAAATAAAGCCAATCAGGCTAAGATGAAGGAAGAGTTTGAGATGTATATGAAAGCCAAAGATATGTTCAATAAAAAAAGTATCGAGGCAAAACAAAACTTTCAGACTTATTCTATGCTGAACGAATTGATTCCTAATATGGTAAAACTGCTGGCTGGTAAGCCAGTAACCGCTGAAACTATTGCTGCAATAAAAGCTCCGACAGATCAGAGAGATGCCATTGCAATGGAATTCTTAGGTCAGATTTCACAAAGTCCGGAATTCAAAGGAAAATCAGCCGCGGAATTTGAAAAAAAGATGAAGGAGGAAATGAAAGAAGCCATCGATCATTTTGCTCCTGCAGCAAAACAATATGACCTTTCCTATGATCCGAGAAAAGAAATTGTAGGGGATAACTATGATGACTATTCTGAAAAAATCTATGGAAATAATCATTATGAAGGACCGGATGCAGAACATGGAACCCACGTGGCCGGTATTATTGCTGGACTTCCGCAAGGAAAAGAAGTTCAGTACGGAGTAGCTTCCAAAGTGGCTAAAATTATGTCTGTAAGAACAGTTCCGAATGGTGATGAAAGAGATAAAGATGTTGCCAATGCCATCAGATATGCTGTAGATAATGGTGCGAAAGTTTTAAATATGAGCTTTGGAAAACCTGTTTCTCCTGGTAAAAATGTGGTTTGGGATGCCTTCAAATATGCTGAAGATAAAGGTGTTCTTTTAGTAAAAGCTGCAGGTAACGAAAATGAAGATGTTGCAGAACATCTGGCATATCCTACCAACTTTAAAAATGTTACAGATGAGAAGCCATTTGTAAGCAACGTTCTTGTGGTAGGGGCAAGTACCAATAAAAATAATGCGCTGAGAGCAGATTTTTCTAATTACAATAAAAAGATGGTGAACGTTTTTGCTCCGGGAGAAGAAATCTATTCTACCGTTCCTAAAAACGAATATAAATACCTTCAGGGTACTTCTATGGCTTCCCCTGTAGTAGCCGGTGGAGCAGCTGTTTTGCTGGCTTACATGCCGGATCTGAAACCTTATCAGATTATCGAAGCCCTTGTGAAAAGCAGCAATCCGAGTACAGCAGATGGTTTTGGTGACCAATCTCAGGCAGGTGGAGTTATCGACCTGAAAAAAGCTGCAGAATATGCTTATACAAACTTTTATAAAGGAAAAACTACAGGCACAGCCAAGCCTTCGAAATCCGTAAAAAAGGCTGTTAAAAAATAATTTATCTCCCTGTGTTTAAGGAGAAACCATAAAGAGTCCGAATTTTTTCGGACTTTTTATTTTTTATTTTAAATTTTGGCACGGTTTTTTGTAACTTTATAGTAACAAAATAATAAACAACAAAATGAAAAAGTTACTACTTGCAGGGATGTTGGGAACATCACTTTTTGCAGTTTCGTGTTCCTCTGTTAACAAAGCAGCTACATCTCAAAATCAAAGAGCCGACTTCCTGAAAATGAAAGGAGACTGGCAGATTGTAAGCATAGATTATGATAAAGGTTATAAAATTAAGCCTTTTGATGAAGGTGCAGACGCACAGTGCTTCGTAGGAAGCCACTGGAGATTGATTCCCAATAACTGGACAGGAGCGTATACTTTAAACGGTGGTGGAGATTGCCCGGCAATTACACAGCCAATCAAATTTGAAGTAAAAGGCGGTAATACGTTTATGTTTAAAAAAATTGCTTCAGGTACAAAAGCTAAACAAAATACAGCAGGTTACAGTCTTACAATGATTAATCAGAGTACAGATCAGTTTTCACTTGAGCAAGACGTTCCTTTTGAAGGAGGTAATGTAAAAGTAGTTTACAACTTCCAGAGAACCGGAATGAAATAATTTATCAACATAAAAGATCAAAAAAAATGAAATTTACAAAAACATACGTAGGAGCCCTTTTCTTGTCATCAGCATTATTATTGACAAGCTGTGAAGCGGTTCAGAATTCAAACCACCAACAAAGAGGTACAGCAGTAGGTGCTGCTTCAGGAGCAGTAATTGGAGGTATCCTTGGTAACAATGTAGGGAAAGGAGGAAACGGAGCTATCGGAGCTGTATTGGGAGGTATTATCGGAGGTGTTGCGGGTAACGTTATCGGTAACAAAATGGATAAGCAGGCAAAAGATATTAAAGAGACTTTACCAGGTGCTCAGGTAGAAAGAGTAGGAGATGGTATTAAAGTAACCATGAATGAAAGTATTGTTAACTTTGCTTTCGACTCTTCAAACCTTACTTCTGTTGCACAGACCAACCTTGATAAATTAGCTGAAGTACTGGCTAATAATCCAGATACGAATATCAATATCTATGGTCACACAGACAGCAAAGGTTCAGATGAGTACAACCTGAAACTTTCTCAAAGAAGAGCAGATGCTGTGAAAGCCTATTTATCAGGAAAAGGAATTGCATCAAGCAGAATGTTTACAAAAGGTGAAGGTGAAGCAATGCCTGTAGCTAGCAACGATACTGAAGAAGGAAGAGCTAAAAACAGAAGAGTAGAGTTTGCTATTACTGCCAATGAAAAAATGATTAACGATGCCAAACAAGGGCAATAGTTAATTTAATATATAAATATTTTCGTAAAAGACCGCCCCGGCGGTTTTTTTTGTATTTTTATGCTAGAAATTTTGAATTTATTATTTTTGTATTTGAAATAACATAAATGAAGAAATATTTAAAACTGCTCCGTGTGGAGCAATGGGTGAAAAACCTTTTTGTATTTGTCCCTCTTTTCTTTTCAGGTAATATTACCAATATAGATCTGCTTCTCAAAAGCATTTTTGCATTTGTCATATTTTCACTTGCAGCAAGTGTGGTCTATATCCTGAATGATTATAATGATATTGAAGCAGATAGAAAACACCCTGAGAAAAGGAGAAGACCTTTGGCGAGTGGAGCTATTTCAAAATCAAAAGCGATAGGAATTCTTATAGGTCTTATCATTGCAGATATAGGTCTTGTATTTTTTACACAACTTTATTTCCATGAACTACTTTGGAAATTTGCAATCATCATAGGGTTTTATGTGGTGATGAATCTTGCCTATACTTTCAGGCTTAAACACGTTCCTATTATTGATATTTTTATTATTGCCATAGGATTTGTCCTACGTGTACTGGCCGGAGGTTATATTACCGGAATCAGTATTTCACAATGGGCAATCCTGCTGACCTTTGTATTGGCTTTGGTGCTGGCAATAGGAAAAAGAAGAGGCGAGCTTATCAATGCCCAGGTTTCTGGAAAAACGAGAAAAGCACTGGATGGATATAACGTTCAGTTTGCAGATATTGCTTTATCCATTTCTATCACACTGGCTATTGTCTGCTACCTGATGTTTACGCTCTCTCCGGAAGTTCAGGAAAGATTTCATGAAAGAGTTTTTTATACCGTGATTTTCGTTGTATTTGCATTGTTAAGATATCTTCAGCAGACCCTTGTTTACAACAGAACGGAGTCTCCTACAAAAATTGTCTACAGGGACCGTTACATACAGGCTACTTTATTGCTTTGGGTTGTTGCATTTTTAATTCAAATTTATTTTAAGAAATGAAACCGAATTTCATACAGAAAGTTACCAACTGGGGAAATTTCCCAATAGTAGAGAAGGAAATGAGATCTGAGGACAGTTTCAGAAAAATAAAAGAATTTGTACTCAATCACAACGAAGTCATAGCGAGAGGAAATGGGAGATGTTATGGAGATGCTTCATTGGGAGAAGCTATATTTTCAACAAAAAAATTAAATAAGTTCATCAATTTTGACCGTCTGAACGGGATCATAGAATGTGAATCCGGAGTGCTGCTTTCAGATGTACTGGAAATAGCGGTTCCGCAGGGATATTTTCTATACGTTACTCCCGGGACAAAATTTGTATCGGTAGGTGGTGCTATAGCATCCGATGTTCATGGAAAAAATCATCATGCAGAAGGATGTTTTTCAGAATATGTAATTGAATTTAAGCTCATGACTGAGAAAGGAGAGATCATTACCTGTTCCAGGGAGGAAAATACAGAAAAGTTCTGGGCTACCATTGGTGGAATGGGACTTACCGGTATTATTCTCACAGCAAAATTTAAACTTAAAAATATAGAGTCCGCATACATTCGTCAGGAAAGTATCAAAGCAGACAATCTGGATGAGATCTTTAAGCTGTTCGATGAAAGTGAAAACTGGACCTACACGGTTGCCTGGATCGATTGCCTTCAGAAAGGAAAAAATATCGGAAGAAGTATTCTTATGAGAGGAGAACATGCTTTCCAGCATGAACTTCCCCAGAGTTTTTCCAAAACGCCTTTGAGATTGAAGAAGAAATTTTCTCCTACAGTTCCTTTTTATTTTCCGGGATTTGTACTGAATGCCCTTACTGTAAAAATTTTCAATTGGTTATACTATAAAAAGCAGTCTAAAAAAGAAGTGAAAAACTTTATCGATTATGAAACGTTTTTCTATCCTTTGGATGCGATCACAGATTGGAATAAGATCTATGGGAAGTCCGGTTTTATACAGTATCAGATGGTAATTCCTAAAGAAACAGGAAAAGAAGGAATGAAAAGAATCCTTGAAACAATCGCCAAAAGCGGGAACGGATCATTCTTAGCAGTTTTAAAACTTTTTGGAAAAAATAATCCTCAGGCTTACAACTCATTCCCTGTGGAGGGGTATACATTGGCGCTGGATTTTAAAGTCAATTCAAAACTGAAAAAACTGGTAGATCAGCTTGATGCTATTGTTCAGGAGTTTGGAGGAAGAATTTATCTTACCAAAGACAGTATGAGCAGATCATCGCTTACCAACTACCTGAAAAATATTCAAAATCCTAAATTTGTGTCTTTACAGCACAAGAGAATCATAAATAATAATTCATAATGATAGTTCTGGGAAGTACATCCGAAGTGGCACAGGCTTTTGTGGAAAAAGCACTTCAGGAAGGAGAAAAGTTTGAAAAAATCTATCTTTTTACCTCAAATAAAGAAACTACAGAGCGTTTTGCAAGACATCTTGATGTAAAGTTTCTGCAGCAGGCGGAAGCTATTGAGCTGGATCTGACAAAAGAAATTGATTATAATAGATTTGATAATATCAATTCAAATGTATTATTTTGTGCCGTAGGATATTTGGGTGAAGGAACAGAAGAAGGATTATATGACAACAGAAATACAGAGCGTATCATTGATATCAATTATTCAAAACTGGTTCCTTTAATGAATTATTTTGCCCAAAAGTTTGAAAGCAGAAGATCCGGCACGATTATCGGGCTTTCATCAGTGGCAGGAGACCGGGGAAGACAGAGTAATTTTATCTATGGAAGTGCAAAAGCAGCTTTTACGGCTTATCTGAGCGGTTTGAGAAATTATCTTTTTGATAAAAAAGTGCACGTTCTTACGATAAAACCTGGATTTATGGCAACCAAAATGACAGAAGGCCTGCCTTTAAATCCGAAACTGACAGCCACGCCAAAACAGGCAGCTTCCTGTATTTACAAAGCCTTCAAAAAGGGTAGGAATGTGGCATATGTTTTGCCTGTTTGGAGTATTATTATGATGATTATCAGGAATATTCCTGAGTTTGTATTCAAAAAATTAAAGCTTTAAAAAATGAAAAAATTGTATTGTTTTGATTTTGACGGAACCCTGACGTATAAGGATACCATGTTTATGTATCTTAAATTTTACGATTCTACAAAATACCGTATACAATTTTTGAGACACGTACCCCTTTTTATCCTGTTGAAGCTAAAACTGGCTGAAACGGAAAAAGTGAAAAAAAGCTTTATCGGTTCTATCTTAAGAGGACAGACCCAGGAGAAAATTGAACAGAAGTCTAAACAGTTTTTTGAACAGCACTACCCTAAAATAGTAAGGGAGAATGCATTGGATTTTATAAAAAATATCGATAGGAATAATACACAGAGTTTATTGGTAACCGCTTCATTGGATATCTGGGTAAAACCATTCGCTGAAGAACTGAAAATGGAGCTTGTTTCTACGCGGGCAGAGTTTAAAAACGGTATTTTTACCGGAAACTTTGTAGGAAAAAACTGCAACGGAAAAGAAAAATTGATAAGAATAAAAGAGGAAATTAACGATTCCAAGTACGATAAAATTATTGCATTTGGTGATACTTCCGGAGATCGGCCAATGTTGAAATGGGCAAATGAGGGACATTACCAATTTTTTCACTAATTTTGGGAGATAAAATTGTAAAAAATGAAAAGCCTGATCATTGCATGTGCAGTACTCCTTATGGGCTGTGCCGGCACTTCATCTCAGAAGTCTTCTGCTGTACAGGAAAATACGCAACTCCTTGTTTCTGAAAATCAGGGAGGAGCTGATGCTCCCGGCTTTAAGATCATTAAAGACGAAAAGGATTTTCGCAGGATTATCAGTGGAAGTTTTGGTATCGCAGATCCTGGAAAGGAATCTTATATCAGCTATCCGAAATTTCCGAAAAATAAAAAAGTTGTTGTATACAATTTGGGAACCTTCAGATCAGGAAGTCACAAAATTGAAGAGATCAAAAATATATCTGTGAAAAACCAGATTCTGTATGTGGAAGTTCCTGCCGGAGAACCTTCCGGTGGAATGGAAATTCAGGTGATTTCAAACCCATGGTTTATTTTTACTGTTCCCGCAGATTATCAGTTTAACTCCGTAGAATTAAAATATTCAAAATAACAATGGATAAAGTATATTTAGATAATGCCGCAACCACTCCGCTTGCAGAAGAAGTTATAGATGCAATGGTGGGCACAATGAAGATGAATTTCGGAAACCCTTCTTCAACGCACAGCTTTGGCCAGGAAGCAAAAATCCTTATTGAAAATGTAAGAAGACAGGTTGCAGACTATCTTCATGTAACTCCTGCTGAAATTATTTTCACTTCCTGTGGTACCGAATCAAATAATATGATTATCAAATCCTCGGTAGAACACCTTGGGGTAGAAAGAATCATCAGTTCTCCTCTGGAACATAAATGCGTTTCTGAAAGTATTCTGGATATGAAAAGCAGAAAAGGGGTAGAGGTAAACTACATCCGTCCGAATGAAAAAGGAGATATTGATCTTGCTAAATTAGAAGAACTTTTAAAAGCTTCAGATAAAAAAACATTGGTAAGCTTAATGCATGCCAACAACGAAATCGGAAATATCATTAACCTTAAACAGGTTGCCCAGCTTTGCAAACAGTATCAGGCACTTTTCCACTCAGATACCGTGCAGACAATGGCTCATATGAACCTTGACTTCTCTGATATCCCTGTCGACTTTGCATCGTGTAGTGCTCACAAGTTTCATGGTCCGAAAGGAGCCGGATTTGCATTTATCAGAAAAGCAACAGGCTTAAAAGGAATTATTACCGGAGGACCTCAGGAAAGAAGTCTTAGAGCCGGAACAGAAAATGTTTGTGGTATCGTTGGATTAGGTAAAGCATTAGAACTTTCTCTGAATCATATGGAGGAATATACCCGTCATATGCAGGATATCAAGGATTATGCGATTGAAAGACTTTCTGCCGAAATTGAAGGAATTAAATTCAACGGAAGAAGTGCAGAAAAGGAAAATAGCCTCTATACAGTTTTAAGCGCATTACTGCCTTATAAAAATCCATTGATAGGACTTCAGTTGGATATGAAAGGAATTGCAATTTCCCAGGGAAGTGCATGCTCATCAGGAGCATCAAAGCCTTCAATGGTGATGATGATGGTGCTTTCTGAGGATGAAATGGATCACTGTACCCCTTTACGTATCTCTTTCAGCCATATGACGACTAAAGCGGAGATTGACACACTGGTGAACGCATTAAAGGAAATCTCAAGCGATTACACTATAGAAAAAACTAATGTTGAGCATAGATAGTCTTGTGCTTTAAATATCGTAATTTTGAATATCCAAAAGGATTAAAAGAAAATAATATTAATTAAAATAAAAGAAACAAAAATGGCTTTAGAAATTACAGACAGCTCATTTCAGGATACGGTTTTAAAATCAGATAAACCGGTATTAGTAGACTTCTGGGCAGTATGGTGCGGACCTTGCAGAACTTTAGGACCAATCATCGAAGAAGTTGCATCAGATTTTGAAGGTAAAGCAGTAGTAGGGAAAGTAGATGTAGACAACAACCAGGAGATTTCTATGCAGTACGGTATCAGAAATATTCCTACAGTTCTTATTTTTAAGAATGGAGAAGTAGTAGACAAATTAGTAGGTGTAGCTCCAAAAGAGGTAATCGCTGAAAAATTAAGCGCTCACTTATAAAAAAAATAAGTTTGATAATGAACGCCTTCCAGTATTGGGAGGCATTTTTTTTAAAATAATTTGCAGGTAACAAAAAAAGTTGTAATTTTGCAACCACGAAAAAGAAACGACGTTCTTTAAAATAATGATCCGGTAGTTCAGCTGGTTAGAATGCCGCCCTGTCACGGCGGAGGTCGCGGGTTCGAGTCCCGTCCGGATCGCAGAAGTTTTCTCAATTTACTTTAAAAAAATTGATCCGGTAGTTCAGCTGGTTAGAATGCCGCCCTGTCACGGCGGAGGTCGCGGGTTCGAGTCCCGTCCGGATCGCAAAAAAGTCTTCTAGAAATAGAAGACTTTTTTATTTTCCATTTGTAAGCGGAATGATATAAGGAGAGTCGGTTTATATAAGTAGATCGCCTGAATAAGATGTAAGTTTTCTGCAATATTCGATATGAATTTTATGTTTTAAACAAAAATTAATATTAAAAATATTAATAATAATTGTTACCTTCGTTCAATAATAAAAACCACTAGCTGATGAATTAATGAGAATGAAATTTAGATTTATTGTATATGGGAAATATTTTTAAGATCAGAGGCTTAAGGTATATGTCTGAATGGTTGGTTTTTCCTGGTTATATTTTAGCTGTTTTTTTTCTTGCTTTGGTTTTATATTTTCACCCGATTAGTCCGAACTTACCAATTACTTTAAATGGATATCAGGATAAAAAAATATTTTCGCTGATAGAGATTACTATTCTGTTTTTATTTTTCCTTGTTTTTCTAATATTCAAAATGGCCGCCACATTTCTTAATAATGAATGTGTCAAAAAAAATCCTCATGACATAAACATGATGATGTCAGGATTGAATTGAGGAAATTGAGTTGATGAATTGTAAAAAGAAAATGTCGTCAAAAATTTACAAACAATATAGAATATCTGAAAATGAAGCATATAATTAAAATTAAAGAATTAAATAAATAAAAAAGTTCATATTAAAATAATAATTTCATCATTTTGTTTTTAAACGGAATGAAAATTGCTAGAGAAAGAAGTGATTTTAACATGAGAATTTAAAGCACGCTTTAAAATATTTAAATAGTATAGTCGTTTTATTACAATATGTATTTAAATATAGTTGAAATCAGTTCGATAAACCTAAATAATAACACAAGTAGATAAGAATAATAACATATGAATAAAACTATTATTGCATATATAGTACTGTTATCGGTTACTTTATTATCATGCAGGCCGAAGCAGAATATGGTATATATGTCAAAGCATAATATGGAAGAAGAGGTTGCAAAAGCCAAGTTTCAGGGCTTACATATTCAGGAAGGAGATGCTCTCCTGATTCTTGTATCTGCACTTGACGAAATAGCAGTGAAGCCTTTTAACCTTAATACCGCAAATAAGGTAGGGGGTGACACTAGCAGGGGAATTAACCAATATGTAGAACCAAGTCAATACCTTGTCAATGAAGAAGGCTATATCTCTTTTCCGGTTTTAGGAAATGTGTATGTTAAAGGAATGACACAGGTACAGCTAAAACAGGAGCTTGAATCACGTCTTAAGAGATATCTGACAGATCCACTGGTAACCATTACCCTTAAAAATTTTAACGTAAGCGTTTTAGGAGAGGTAAAGGAACCGGGGCAGAAAGAAAGTGTTTCTCAGAAAATCAATATTTTTCAGGCACTTGGGCTTGCAGGTGATATGACGGATTTCGGAGACCGTACCAATGTTAAGCTTATCCGTGCCGATGATAGCGGTACAGATCAGATTGTTAATATCGATCTTACAAGATCTGATATTGTCAGTTCGCCCTATTATTATATGAAGCAGAATGACATATTATATGTGCAACCGGACAAAAATAAACAGGTTCAGGCTAACTCGAATCCGAACAGGGCCCTTACATTCCAGATTATTGGTGCTTTACTGACAGCTGGTACACTTATTATTGCTTTAACTCGTAAATAAAATATGCAGCAGATAGAATTTCAGGAAAGTGAAGAATCTTTGGATTTAAGAAAGATCATTGGAAAATATTTAGTCAAATGGCCTTGGTTTATAGCATCTGTCTTATTATTTGTTATTGTGGCCTTTATCTATCTGAGATACGCTGTACCTCAGTATCAAACGACTACTACATTAAAATTTGATAAAAAACAGTCTGATTTAACAGGTGCATTAATTGATCTTGATAACTTAGGACTGGGTTTAGGAAATGCAGATGAGCTAAAGAGTGAAGTGGCTGTAGTAAACTCAAGACCCATCCTGATGAAGGTTGTTGAAAATCTAAATCTTAATATACAATATTATAATTCGGGTGAGATAAGGGATTCCGAATTGTTTACCAAGGTACCCATTGTTGCAGAAATTATTTCTTATAAAAATGTCAAGAAATTTGTTTCTTCCGAATATGAAGTAAAAGAAGTAAATGGAAATGAATTTGTTCTGGAGGATAAGGAAAACAAAAAAGTAAAGGGAACTTTTGGTAAAAACCTGATACTAGATTTTGGAACTGTAGTTCTTCAAAAAGTTCCGGGCCTTACCTTTAAAAATAAGTATAAAATTGTTTTCTGGAATCCAATAGAGAAGGTAAAATCTTTAGAAAAGAAAATCCAGGTTGATCTTCCGGATCAGAAAGCGATGCTTATGGACATCAGTATCGTGGGAACTGTTCCCGAAAAATCAGAAGCCATCCTTAATGAAGTAACCAAGCAGTATAATCTGGATGGGCTAAGAGATAAAAACTTACAGGCTCAGAATACACAGGAGTTTATCGATAAACGATTAGAAGTTATTTCACGGGATCTTTCCGGAGTGGAAAATCAGAAAGAAGACTTTCAGAACCGTAACCAAATCGTGGACTTAGAGGCTCAGGCTCAATTGGCGCTTCAAAATACAAACGAGAACACAAAGCAGCTTCTTCAGCAGCAAACACAGCTGGATCTTCTTAATTCCCTTCAAAATGAAGCTTCAAAAGGAGATAATCAGCTTATGCCTTCAAATTTAGGATTAAATCCTTCTTTGGAACAGGCAATTTCACAATATAATACGCTGGTTATCACCAGAAACAAAACTTTGAAGCAGGCAACCAATGAAAACCCTGCAGTGATAGAAATGAATAAAGAAATTTCTTCACTAAAAGAAATTGTAAGAGATAACATCCGTCAGCAAAAAGCAACAATCCAGGCATCTATTGCGCAGATAAACAGTCAGATTTCCACCAGTACTGGAATGATTGAAAAAGTTCCGGGACAGTCGAAAATCTACAGAGGTATCGAACGTCAGCAGAACCTTAAAGAGCAGCTTTTCCTTTTCCTTTTACAGAAAAGGGAAGAAAATGCGATCAATCTATCTGTTAATGTTCCGAAAGCTAAAATTGTAAACCCTGCTTATACTGATGATATTCCGGTTTCACCTAAGAAAAATATCATTCTTTTGGCCGCTGCTTTATTAGGATTAATGATACCGCTTGTGGTGTTCTATCTTTTCTTTATGTGGGATGATAAAATCTACAACCGTACAGATATTTCAGAAAACTCAGCACTTGGAGTACTCGCAGATATTCCTTCTCTTAAAGATAATCAGAATCACCTTGTACAGAAAAACGATTTCTCAGAGCTGGCTGAAGCATTTAGAATATTGGTTTCCAATCTTAAATTTCTACTTCCTAAGAAAGATTCTGCGAAAGTCATACTGGTAACTTCTTCTGTGAAAGGAGAAGGAAAAACACTGGTTTCTGTGAATCTTGCTCTGACATTGGGAAGCAAAAACGGAAGATCATTACTCATTGGTTCGGATGTCAGAAATCCGCAGATCCAGAGATATGATGATGAACGTGTTAAGAATGCCGGTCTTACAGAATATTTATATGATGAAACGACAGATGTAGAAGATATTATCCATACTTCAGATACCAATCCTGAATGTGATGTGATTTATGCGGGGTCTATCCCTCCAAATCCTCAGGAGCTTCTTTCCAACGGTCGTTATCAGAAGCTTATCAGTGAAATGTCGTCCCGTTACGAATATATTGTGATCGATTCTGCTCCGCTGATGCTTGTTTCAGATACATTGAGTATTTCTGATACAGCCGACGCTTCATTATACGTGGTAAGATCGGGAGTATCAAGAAAAATATTAATAGATTTTGCCAATAAACTGGTTAAAGAATCAAAAATATCAAACGTTTCTTTCGTAATCAATGATGTTTCTAAAAATGTTGGTGGTTATGGCTACGGATACAACTATGGCTACGGTTACGGATATACAGCTGATAAGAAGAAAAACTGGTGGCAGAAGCTTTTTAATAAATAAATCAAATTATCTTCAAAATAAACATTAAAATAAAGTAAGAACATCACATTTAATATGAATATACAGAATAAAATTGGGGTAATCGGATTGGGATATGTAGGATTACCACTGGCCCGTTTATTTGCAACAAAATATGCCGTAGTGGGTTTTGATATCAACCAGGCCAGAATTGCAGAACTGAATAGCGGAAAAGATTCTACTTTGGAAGTAGAAGATGAAGTACTGCAGCCGGTTTTAGTAAAAGAGAACCCATTTTCAAACTCATCAAAAGGATTGCTTTGCTCATCTGATCTGGAAGATATTAAAGAGGCTAACATCTATATCGTAACTGTTCCTACACCGGTAGACAGACATAATCGTCCGGACCTGACGCCTCTATATAAAGCATCTGAAACAGTAGGAAAAGTATTGAAAAAAGGGGATATTGTTATTTATGAATCTACTGTTTATCCCGGTGTTACAGAAGAAGAATGTATCCCTGTGCTTGAAAAAGTTTCGGGATTGAAGTTTAACGAAGATTTTTTTGCAGGATATTCTCCTGAAAGAATCAACCCGGGAGATAAAGAACGTACCGTAGAGAAGATTTTAAAGGTAACTTCAGGTTCTACACCGGAAATTGGTAAAAAAGTTGACGAATTATATAAATCTGTAATTGCAGCAGGTACCCATTTGGCACCTACCATCAAAGTAGCTGAAGCATCGAAAGTTATCGAAAATTCACAACGTGATATCAATATTGCTTTTGTGAATGAGCTTGCCAAAATATTTAATCTCCTGGATATTGATACACATGCAGTTCTGGAGGCAGCAGGAACGAAATGGAATTTCCTGAAATTCAAACCCGGATTGGTAGGAGGACACTGTATCGGGGTAGACCCTTTCTATCTTGCCCAGAAAGCGCAGGACGTAGGATATTATTCTGAGCTTATCCTTACAGCAAGAAGACTTAATGATTCCATGGGGCAGTTTGTAGCTTCCGAGGTGGTAAAAACAATGATTAAGAAAAGAATCAACATTACGGATGCCAAAGTACTGAATCTTGGAATCACTTTTAAAGAAAACTGTCCGGATGTAAGAAATACGAAAGCTGCAGATGTTATCAATGCGCTGGAAGACTATTCTGTAGAAGTTACAACATATGATCCGTGGGCAAATCCAGAAGAAGTAATGCATGAATATGGTATACAATCTACCAATTCTCTTGAAGATGTGAAAGGACAGTTTGATGCAATTGTTCTTACAGTTTCTCATGATGAATTCCTGAATATTGATCTTTCACGTTATCTGAAGGAAGGAGGAGTTTTATATGATGTTAAAGGAATTTTAGAGAAATACGATAATCGTTTATAAAAAATAGAAGAATGAAAATAGCAGTCGTAGGAACAGGGTATGTAGGTTTGTCTAATGCCGTCTTATTGGCCCAACATAATGAAGTTGTAGCTTTAGATATTGTTCAGGAAAGAGTAGAATTGCTTAATTCTAAAAAATCTCCTATTGAAGATGAAGAGATCAGTACGTTTCTAAGTACTAAACCCCTTAATTTCAAAGCCACTTTAGATAAAAAGGAAGCTTACGATAAGGCTGAATATATTATTGTTGCCACTCCAACAGATTATGATCCCACTACCAATTATTTCGACACAAGCAGTGTTGAGAATGTAATTAAGGAAATTGCAGAGTATAATTCTGAGGCTGTAATTATTATTAAATCTACAGTTCCGGTGGGGTATACCGTAGAATTAAAAAGCAGAATGCATTTAGATAATGTAGTGTTTTCTCCGGAATTTTTGAGAGAAGGCAAAGCTTTATATGATAATTTATATCCTTCGAGAATTATTGTCGGGGAGCAGAGCGAGCGAGCAAGGATTTTTGCAGAATTACTGAAAGAAGGTGCGGTAAAAAAGGATATTCCGGTTTTGTTTACTAATCCTACCGAAGCAGAAGCCATTAAATTGTTTTCCAATACCTATCTGGCACTGAGGGTAGCTTATTTCAACGAATTAGACAGCTATGCGCAAATCCACGAGCTGGATACCCGCCAGATTGTGGAAGGTGTTGGTCTGGATCCAAGAATTGGTTCACATTATAATAATCCGTCTTTTGGATACGGAGGATACTGCCTGCCTAAAGATACCAAACAGCTTTTGGCAAATTATAACGCTGTTCCCAATAATATTATCCAGGCAATTGTAGATGCCAACAGAACCCGTAAGGACTTTATAGCAGATTCTGTGCTTGCCAAAAAACCAAAAAAGGTAGGTGTTTACCGTCTGATCATGAAAGCAGGCTCCGACAATTTCAGAGCATCTGCCATCCAGGGCGTAATGAAAAGGATAAAAGCTAAGGGAGTAGAAGTAGAAGTGTTTGAGCCGGCCCTTAATGAAGAGTCTTTTTTCGGTTCCAGAGTAGTAAAAGATTTAGAACTTTTCAAGAAAGAATGCGATGTCATTATTTCTAACCGCAATGCACCGGAACTTGCTGATGTACAGGAAAAAGTGTACACAAGGGATCTATTTGGTAATGATTAAAAGTAAATAAATTGTCCAGTACAAAAAAGATCGCAAAAAATACAATATTACTCTATATAAGGATGATCATCAATATGGGGATCTCCTTATATACTTCAAGGATTATTTTACAGAAGTTAGGCGTAGAGGATTTTGGGATATATAATTTAGTAGCGGGGGTAGTTGTATTATTCTCTTTTTTAAATAATGCAATGACAAGTGCTACTCAACGATTTTTAAATATTGAATTAGCTTCAAAAATCAAAGAAAAAGTTAATAGAGTTTTTTGTATGAGTCTCAATATTCATATAATTATCTCAATTATTGTATTGGTTTTGTCGGAGACTATTGGATTGTGGTTTTTAAATTACAAATTAAATATTCCAGTTAACCGGCTTAATGCAGCGAATTTTGTATTTCAATTTTCTATAATTACAACAATAATTAATATCATTAGAATACCTTTCAATGCTACCATACTCGCGAATGAAAGGATGTCTTTCTATGCCTATCTGGGTATAGTAGAGACTATATTAAAACTAGCTATTGTATTTTTATTATCTCTTTTTGTTGAATATGATCAGCTGATAGTGTATTCATTTTTATTATTACTGGTCAATCTTATAATTAATGTAATCTATAAAATTTATTGCTATAGGAACTTTAAGGAAGAAACTGCTTACCATTATTTTTCTGACAAAAAACTATTCAGGGAATTATTATCTTTTTCTGGTTGGAGCTTATTCGGACAAGTGGCTGTTTTAAGTTCAACACAGGGATTGAATATGATTATGAATATATTCATCGGTGTAACTGTAAATGCAGCCTTAGGTATCGCGAATCAGGTAAATAGTGTTTTATATAGTTTTGTTTCCAATATGCAGGTAGCATTCAATCCACAAATTACTCAAAGTTATGCTTCAAATGATTTGGAAACACATAAAAGATTAGTATTAAATACTTCGAAATATTCAGTATTTCTATTTTTAGTTTTATCAATACCGATTTTATTACATACCGAATTTATTTTAAAATTATGGCTGGGTGTCAACTTACCTCAATATCTTGTAAGCTTCACTCAGATCGTTATTATAGGCTCTATTATCAATGCCATAGTTGGACCATTTTGGATGTCTGCTAATGCCATTGGAAATATCAGAAATTATCAATTAGGGGTTTCATTGATATTATTATTAAATCTTCCGCTGGCATATATATTCTTAAAATTAGGTTTTTCTCCTGTATATATTATGAGCTTAAATGTTATTTTAAATTTATGCACCTTCATATTTCGTTTTCTTTATGTTAATCATAAATTGAAATATGATTGGCCAGATGTACTACTTTATTTAAAACAGACCTTCCTGGTTATTTTCTCTTGTTTTATTCTGGTATGGGTCATAAAAAAATTAGATTTTAACAGTTACTTTTTTGCAATATCTTCAACCATTGGTGCTGAGATTATTTTGTTGGTATTAATTATTCTTATTGGTATTAAACGGGAAGAGTATTTACAGTTTAAGAAAACAATCATAAAAAAAATAAAGAAATAAATATGGATTTATTTAACAAAATAAAAAATAAAGCAAATTCAATTATCAATAATATACAGAATAATGCCAGAGTAGATAAAATTGCTGATGAAATTTCTAATTGCAGTTCAAAGCGGTTATTCTTATTTCAGACTCCTACTCATACTAATATTGGAGATCACGCTATTGCCGAGGGGCAGCTAAAATTTTTTCAGGGAAATTTACCCGGGCATCACATTTTTGAGATCAATCAGTCTCAGATGAAGTATTTTATAGAAAAGTACAGAAATACTGTTAAGCCTGATGATTTGATATTTGTTCATGGCGGTGGCAATTTTGGGAATGAATATATGAGGGAAGAAAATTTAAGGAGAATGGTAATTCAAAATTTTCCTGAAAATAAAATTATACTGTTTCCACAAACGATTTATTATTCAAATGACCAGATTGGTGAATCTGAATTAAAAAGAACACAAGATATTTTTGGAAAACATAAAAATTTGATTTTGACAGCCAGGGAGGAAAAATCATTTGAATTAATGCAAAAATATTTTCCAAAAAACAAAGTAATTCTGACGCCAGATATTGTTCTTTACACTGAATATAGTTTTGAAAATGAGCGGGAATATGCATTGGAAGTAATCAGAAATGATCAGGAATCAATATTAACAGCAGATGATAAAGATAAAATTACTCAAATCTTAAAAGAAAGATTTGACAAAATAATTAATTCTGATATGCATTGTGATAAAATAACAGATTTAGATATAAAATCTGTTAGAAAGAAAATATTGACTAATAAGCTGTTACAATTTTCTAAAGCAAAGATAGTGGTTACTGACAGACTACACGGAATGGTTCTTTGCATCATTACAGGAACACCATGCGTGGTTTTTTCGAATTATAATCAAAAAGTTATAGGAACTTACAACTGGATTAAGTATTTAAAATATATCAAGTTTGTTAAAAATGTAGAGGAAGCAAACACAGCAATAGATGAGTTATTGAGTTATGATAACTATGAGAAATATAATCCTCAGGAGATAAGGAAGTTTTACCTACCATTAATAGAGAATGTAAATGAATGATGTTTTTTTATCAATTATCGTCCCAATATATAATGTTGAAAATTATATAGAAAAATGTATTGCCAGTATAATACAAAATACTTCTGCTAATTTTGAACTGATCCTGGTAATTGATGGATCTCCGGATAATAGTATCAGTATTTGTAAAAAATATAAAGAAGCTGATAAAAGAATTGTCATCCTGGAAAAAGAAAACGGAGGGCTTTCTGATGCCAGGAATGCCGGATATAAAATAGCCAAAGGTGAATATATCTGGTTTGTTGATGGAGATGATTATATTGAAAGTGATAGTATTGATATCTTTTTTGAAAAAATCAATAAAGAGACCGATATTTTCTTATTTAATTATCAGGAAATTTATGAAAATAAAATTGTCAAATTTGAAAAATTTGAAAATGAAGAAAAGATCAGTGGCCACGATTTGTTGTTAAAATACAACAACTATGGTGTTCAGGCATGGACACAGATCTATTCAAAAAAGTTCTTGGATCAACATAAGATCATATTTGAAAAAGGAGCTATCTATGAGGATGTGTTATTTAATACACAAGTCTATAGTAAAAATCCTGCGCTGCAAGTTATTGACAATATCTTCGTAAACTATGTACAAAGGGGAGAGTCAATCATGAAGAAAAAGCAGACTATAAAAAATGTAGAATCAGTTTTAAAAATTTTAGAATTATATAATAAGAAAGATATAATAGATTTCTTTCCTGAAAAATTCATCATAAACAGACACCACTATTATTTTAGTTTGCTGTTCATTTTTTTACATAAAAGCAATATGAAAAAAAATGAAATTATGGATCTTTTAAATACTATCAGTAAAAAAAACTTTTTTGTTTTTACAAGAGAGTATGATTCTTTTATTGTGAAATATATCAAAAGAAAACTATTTCCTTCCAAATCTGTTTTTATTTATAAAAATTGGAATTTTATTTTCCTTCTGATAAGATTGGATAATTTGATTAATAGATGAATTACCTAAAGAAAAATATAACCCCAATATTAATCATTTCACAAATATTTGGTTTATACGGTGGTATGCTACAGGCACCGAGACTTCTTGCTATTTTATTTTTACCGTTACTAATACAGGATTTAAATAAAAAGCTTATTAAAGGGAAAGAGTATTTATTATTTTTCTTTTCTTTTATTGTATATTGTGTATTATCAATGTTATTTTTAACATTTAATAATGACCAATCCTTAAAAGAGTTTGCTTATGCATTGATAAATTTCATCATTTTTGTTGAAATACTAAATTTTAGCAAGTATCTAAGTTTAAATAAACTGATCAATGGCTGGGTTATATTTGTATTACTAAGTATTCCAATTGCACTTATAGAAATTAATTTCAATTTACACTTTTCCAATTCTAAGTTTGGAGATGATACGGTATTAGGAGGAGTGGGAACTCTTAGAAAATATGCAGCTATTACTTTTGGAAATTATAATTTGTATAATCACCTTTTGGCAATTTCATTCCCTTTTATTTTAGCCAAACTTAAGTTTATTTCAAGCAAGTTTTTTAAAATACTTTATATCCTTTTTATTTTAGCAATCGTTTGGGTTGTACTGACTAATGCAAGCCGCGGAACGATGCTGTGCTTATTGATATCTACAATTATATATATTATTTTTTATTCCAGTAAGTCAATAAGCAAAACCATTATTTATACATTCATTTCGATAATAGCATCTGTTGCAGGTTATATATATGTAATGAATAATGCATCATTTTCTTATTTAAAGACAAGAATTGAACAAAAAGGACTGGAAGACAATTCCAGAAAGGAAATGATTAATGTTGGTATCGACATGTTTATAAACTCAAAATTTTTGGGTGTCGGAGCTGGTAATTTTTCTGAAACGGCCAGTAAAATGACGAAAAATCCTATCCTGGTACCCCATAATTTATTTATAGAATTACTTTCTCAATATGGAATTGTTGTCTTCTTTACATTTCTTTTATTGTTATATAAAATTTTTAACCCGAAAAAGATTTTTAAAAAGCGTGAAATTCCAAACTATATTTTGTTAGGATCATTACTTGTAATGCCATTGGCGTTTACAATTAATAGTGTTTATTTAAATAATCCTTACATGTGGATTTGGCTAGCAAGTCTTTATTGTATATCATCATTTTATAAAACGACAGCTAAAAATGTTAATTGATTATATAGATAGAAAATATTCATCGTTAAGAAAACTTACTAAAGTTCAGTCTTTAGCGAGATTTTCTATTAGAAAGTTTTCAAATTTTGTCTTTCCGATATATCTTAAAAACACTAAAAAAGAAATAGTACTACCCGAACAATCGTCGGAAAATATTATTGTATCATTGACAACATTCCCGGGAAGGATATCCAAATTATGGATGGTTATAGAATGTATGCTACGACAAAGCCTGCTTCCAAATAAAATTGTATTGTATTTGGCAAAAGATCAGTTTCCGAATGAATTAAAAGATATACCGGATAATTTGATGGGGTACTATAAAAAGAATCAACTGGAAATAAAATTTGTAGACGAAGATCTCAGGTCTCATAAAAAATATTACTATGCCTTTAAAGAATATCAAAATGACGTTATCATAACAGTAGATGATGATATCTTTTATCCCTCGAATATCATTAAAGATTTAATGGATTTACATGAAAAATTTCCTGATGCAATCTGCTGTCACAGAGCACATAAAATCGTGAGAAATGATGATGATACAATAAGCAAATATTCTAAGTGGAAAAAAGTTTTTGGAAATTTTGGACCGACATTTGATCTATTTCACACAAGTGGGGGAGGAACTTTGTATAAGACAAATTTTTTTAGTGAAGAAGTTTTAAACAAAGAGGCTTTTGTCAGCTTATGTTTTATGGCGGATGATGTTTGGCTGAATATGATGGCTCAGTTGAATAAGACAAAGACTGTGAAATCCAATTATTTTTCAAACCTGATTCCTATTGAAAATAAAAATTCACTTTTTAAATTAAGTCAGGAAAACGTTGCCGATGGAGGTAATGATAAGCAGTTACAGAATCTGATTCAAAATTATAATATTAATAATTATGAAATATTTAGGTGATTTTATAAAGATTAGTGCGGTATTATTATTTAGCTTTTCGTTTGCTCAGCAAAACAGAGTAAGCAGATATAATGCTGATATGCAGGCATCCAAAAGTTATGGCTTGCAAAAAATGGAATTGTCATCGGTTAGTAAAAATACTTACGATTTCATGGCATTAGGATATTTTATCAATGCCAATAACAATATGTATCTTAAAACAAAAGATAAAAAATATATTGATACTAATATTTCTGTCATAAAACCAATCCTGATTGACACTAATTCAAAGACGTCTTACCAAAAAAATGGCTGGGTGATGAATGTAGGAAAAGGCAATCAGAATGCAAAAGTGAACGGACAGGAGCATTTAATTTCAGAAGGATACTTTTTCAGATACATTGGCGAATTTTTGGATATTTTGGGCAAGAATAAACTGTATACAAATTATCAGCCGGCGATAGAAAGTGGTTTAAAATACTCTTTCGATAAATGGAAAGCCAGAAGTTTTAGCCAGTATGGAGATTATTCTTTATTGTTTCATCAGAGGCTTCATACCGGAGCAAACTGGGCAGTTGTTGCACTATATCTGATGAAATATGACGAATCTAATAAAAACTCATATTCCGTGTTTGTAAATCAGTTTGATCAGCAGCTGAAAAAAGCACTGATCCTAAACAAAAGCACAGGTAGCGTTTTGTATTATACATGGAACAGTACGTATCCGGATGCTTTTTGTAAGGCATTACAGAAAATTAAGAATTATAAGCCCGTTATACAGGATGTATCACATGGAAATCATGTCGTATTATATTTAATAAAGGCAAAAGAATTGGGAAATGCCAATTGGACCGACTTTAATTTCAGTTACCTCTGCAATACCCTGAAACTTAAGATTCTTAAAGGAGACAGTATTGCTGATAATGTAGACGGTACTACAAATCCAAGTGTACAAAATACAGGATGGAAAATATCGGATGGCTGGATGAAACTTATCTATTTTGATACAAGTTTATATCCTTTGGTCGAAAAAAATCTTACAAATTACAGTAATAAAATTAACAATTCCTCTTTAGAGCTGCAGTTTAATTCAATTTATCCATAATGATACTTCACATTACAAACGATTACTCAGGATCTACAGTGTATAAAAATTTGGTGAGGGAGCTGGATAATAACGGGGTGGAGCAGATTGTGTATAATCCATTTCGGGAGGCTTCCAGAATAGGGAAAAACAAAATAAATTTTAAAAATAACCGCTCTCAGATTATCTACAGCCATATCTTATCAAAATATGCAGATCGGGTTTTGTACAAGAGAAAAATTAAAAAAATAGTACAGGACATTGAAGCAAAAATAGATCTCAAGACTGTCAAATTTATTCATGCTCACACATGGTACAGCGATGGTGGAGCGGCCTATGAACTTCATAAAAAATATAATATTCCCTACATAGTAGCAGTGCGTAATACTGATCTGAATGTTTTTTTGAAATATTTCCTGCACGAAAGAGGCTACGGAAAAAAAATTCTTCAGAATGCGAATAAGATCATAACCATTTCGGCAGTCTATAAAAAAAGAATGCTTGAAGATTCCCGCCTTTCCTATATCATGACTGATGTACAGCAAAAAGTAATGGTGATCCCAAATGGTGTAGATCCTTACTGGATAGAATCAAAGGTTGTCAAGAGGAAAATTGCTGTGGATGAAAAAAGCATTCAGCTGCTTTATATAGGGAAATTTAACAAGGGAAAAAATGTTTTTAATCTTATTAATGCTGTTAAGAATCATAATCGCAAAATTCAGAATAAGATAAAATTAACACTGATCGGAGGAGGAGGAAATGACGAGAAAAGAATCCTGGATTCTATTAAAAACGACCCTTCCTTTGAGTTTGTAGGAAAAGTAGATAGTCTGCCTGTTTTAAAATCCTATTACGAACGAAGCGACTTTTTTACTATGCCTTCCAAAGCAGAAACCTTTGGCCTGGTTTATATAGAAGCCCTTCTGCAGGGTTTACCGGTGATGTACACACAAAATGAAGGGATCGACGGTTTTTATGATGATTCTATCGGGGAAAAAGTAGAAGACACTTCGGTTTCTGCGATCGAACGGGCGCTTGAACGTTTAATCCAAAAACAAGATCATTATAGTTTTGATATGGAGCAATTGTTAGAAAATCATGACTGGAAGAGAATAGCTGAAGTATACCAACAATTATATACAGAAAAAAAATAATGAACATATTATACATCCACCAATATTTCGTAACTCCTCAGGAACCCGGAGGAACAAGATCGTATTGGCTAGCACAAGAACTTATTAAAAACGGGCATAAAGTTACTATGCTCACCTCATCATCGAAATTTTCAGAGGATATTAAAGTGGTAAACATTGATGGTATTGAAGTCGTTTATATAAAAGAAGACTACAACCAGAATATGAGTGTTTCCAGAAGATTAAAGGCTTTCTTGAAATTTATGTACAAATCATCTGTGGTAGGGTGGAAACAGAAAGATATTGATTTGGTGATTGCTACATCTACTCCTCTTACAATAGGTATTCCGGCACTTATATTAAAGTGGTTTAAAAAGAAACCTTTTGTTTTTGAAGTAAGGGATCTCTGGCCGGAGGTGCCTATACAGATGGGAGCCATAAAAAACAGCTGGACAATAAAAACAACTCGTCTGCTGGAAAAAACAATTTATAAAAACGCTTCCCGCGTTATTGCACTTTCTCCCGGTATGCAGGATGGAGTCGTAAAATATATTCCAAAAGAAAAAACATCAATGATCCCTAATATGGCTAAAATGGACGAATTCTGGCCTAGGGGGAAAAACGATCAACTGATGGAAAAGCTCGGTTTAAAAAAAGATTCCTTCAAAATAGTTCATTTTGGGTCTCTGGGATTGGCAAATGGAGCTCATTCAATTATTGAATCCGCCAAATTATTAAAAGATAGAGAAGATATAGAATTTTTGTTTGTAGGAGGTGGTTCTACCGAACAAGATTTGGTAGATGAAGTAGAGAAAAACAACCTTAAAAATGTGAAGTTTCTCGGAAAGTTCCCTATGACAGACGTATCTGAGATTGTCAATTTTTCCGATGTTTCTATGATTTCCTTTTTGGATATTCCGATTTTGTATACCAACTCTCCAAACAAACTTTTCGATTCATTGTCTGCAGGAAAACCGATTATTGTAAACTCCGCCGGATGGACGAAAGATATAGCCGAAAAATACCATTGCGGATATTATGTAAACCCCAACCATCCGGAAGAGCTAGTAGAAAAAGTACTCTATTTGAAGGACAATCCTGAGGTGGTCAAGAGCATGGGACAAAATGCAAGAAAATTGGCTGAAACAGTTTATGACAAGTCCATTCTTTGTAAAAAATTTGTCGAAGTTATCGAACAAACAGAATAAGGCGGTAATTAAAATAGTACAGGGAATTTATCATCTTAGAATTTAAAGTAACAGGAATGTTGATTTTGTGTGTGTTTATAATCTACTTTCTTAAATTTTCTAGGTGAAATTTGAAAAAAGGTATCTAATAGCAGTTATATCTTTAATTTTTATATTTGAAAATGTGTATTTTACAGATTGCTTTGAAAGAAAAGAAATAGGTTTCTTTGGAAAAGTTAAAAAAAGCTATATATTTGCACCAGTTAAAAAGCTTTTAGGTTTTATTTAATAGCGCAGCTTAAGGCAAGACAGAAGATTGTATAAGTCCTGTTTAATTGCAAAAGCTTTTAAAAAAAATTGATCCGGTAGTTCAGCTGGTTAGAATGCCGCCCTGTCACGGCGGAGGTCGCGGGTTCGAGTCCCGTCCGGATCGCAAAAAAAGTCTTCTAGAAATAGAAGGCTTTTTTTATTTTTCCCTATTCCATTACTATTCAGTTTGATTCCTGTAAAAGTGATAATTTATCATTGGCAGAATTCTCGTATGGAAATACGGGAATAAAAAGTAAATAAAATTCAATTTTACATACTGTTGTTGATTGCTTTTTTATGGATTGTGAGATTTATACTGTATTTTTTAATGTAAATTGATCTTGGTGTAAACTATTTTCAAAAAAGAACTGAAAAGGAGAATAATGCTTTTGTGAAAGTCCCGGAATCCCTTTCTGGAACGCTAACCTTATAAAAATGAGCTAACTATAACTCCTCATTTGCAATCCTTAAACCTCCGTTTTTTTACGGTATTTTTAAGAATGTCTTTTATGATTCAAATTTAGGTCTGATATTTGTACTGGGTAGCCAAACTAAATGGCCGATTTATTTATGAAAAACATATCTGTGAAAAAATCCTTTCTTTATGTCTGTTTATGCGCTTTTTTCCTGGTTTCCTGTAAAAAGGAAATAGAAAAAATAAGCGATACTTTTAAAGATACTGTTTCTTCTTCGGAAGCTTCGGAGGTAGAAAAGGATTCCATAAAGAAAGATTCTGTTCCTGTAGTGAAAAAAGAATCTGTTCCGCCTGTGATGCAGGAGAATGGTTTCTATAATGCCTTTGTTCTTCCGAAGGATAAAAAAATGCGTGATTCTGTGTATGCAGAATTCAGCAAGAAATACAGTGTAGAGGAGAGAACTGCTATTTTAGCTTTAAACAGGCTGGACTCTAAAAGTAAATGGAATGCCGATACTTTGGTTGTTCCTGCAAAAATAGATACAACTTTGATGGCATATTCACCGTTTCCAATGCAGCTGGATGTATTAAGCGGAGTGAAAAAGTTTGTCATCTTCTCATATCCTATACAGGCTTTTGCCGTATATTCCAATGGAAGTCTTGTAAAATGGGGCCCGACAAGTATGGGGAAAAAAGCAGCCCAGACCACAAGAGGGCTTACTTTTGCCAACTGGAAAAAGAAACTCGCTATTTCTACGGTAAGTACTGAATGGAAACTTCCTTACAACTTTAATATTCACAATATCGGAGGAATTGGATGGCATGAATATACTCTTCCGGGATATCCTGCTTCTCACTCATGTCTGCGATTGCTGAGGAAAGATGCCCAATGGCTGTATTCTTATGCAGATACCTGGATTCTGAATCCCGGCGGTGCCACAACAAAAGCCAAAGGTACAGCGGTAATGGTATTCGGAGATTACAAATGGGGAGGAAGAAAACCGTGGAGAAATCTTTTGGACGATCCTAATGCCAACAATATTTCCGTTGAAGAATTGACGAAGCTTTTAGAGCCGGACGTTCCAAAAATGCTTAAAGAACAAAGCAACAGAGAAAAAGTGGTGGATTCTATCAAAGCAGCAAAAGCAGCAGCTGCACCTGTTCAGAATGAAAAGCCTGCAGAACCTTTATCTAATTGATTTTCTTTTCAAATTGCAAAGTAGATTCTTCAGCAAATTTTCTGAGTTTAATCATTTCCTCCTTACCTTTATGTTGCCCGAATCTTGCAGCAATATACGTAAGAAGAATAAACAATAACATTAGAAAAGAAGCGCTCAGTGCCCAGGGGTATTCGGCGCTTTTTATCTGTTTCTCCACGTAATACATGGTGAAGAATGTCATCCACAAAATAGAAAAAGAGAAGTACAAAAACATAAAAAACGTCCACACTGCAGAGCTAGGGCCAAATACTCCGCGTATTGCCGTATGCTCATCTTCCATTTCTACCCTTAAGGCAAGGCAGGGCTTCCAGTAATTATCATTTTCTGTTTTCACCCAGATGGTAGCAACCTCCTTATTGATATTTCCTGAAAATTCATCTTTATGCTCTTCCATATATTTTTTCAGGTTTTCAGCATACTCTTCTTTGGTAAGATGAGTAAACATTTTAAATCTGGGTCTGGTTCTTATTCTGTCTAAGGTGCTTTCTTCAGTATTCATATTTTATTCTTGATAAGGAATTGGGTCTTCAAGCATGAAGCGGAATATAAGTTCTTCGTTTTTCCTTTGAATGATCATGGTAATATTTCTGCCTTCGCTGGACTTCATAAGTTCCATGATCTTTTCAAGAGTCATGTCTGCAGTGCGTTCTCCGTTAATGCTCAGAACTTTGTCATCTTTTTTAAGGCCTGCTTCATAGGCTGGAGAGTCTTTTCTTACTCCTGCAATGGAGAATATAGGTTTCAGACTGAATTTATACCGAAAAGCTTCTTTATAAACTTCATTTACTACTTTAGCTGATTTTTGAGTCTCAATATTTATTCTATCCTGCTGCCATTCCAGTCCGTCTTGTCTAAAATCCAGTCCGCTCATATTAAAATGAAAAGGATCGTCAAAGTTTCTGTTCTTCTTAAGATATAACTTTTGATTGGGATAATCAAAAACTACGGTAAATCTACGCATAATCTCGCTGCCTATGGAACCTTTTCTGTTTTCTACCAAATTAACATGCTGTATAGAAAATTCATCTGGCATAGCAGTAAGTGGCTTTTCAAATTTAAAATCTCCGAGATAAAAATTATGAATCCTGCTTCTTTTGCCGTAGATGTCTCCATTGAAACCGCGGCCAAGGAAATCATCAATATTAGGCCTGTTGTAAACGAAATTTTTAATAAGAGTAGGGAAGAGCCAGATCGCATCACTGTTTCCAAGGTCAATCAGTAATTTTGAATCTTTCTTTTCATTGGTCATTTCTACATCGGCATGCAGATAAGGTTTATTCTTTTCAATGGTAATGGGAAACTCTTCAAACCGTCTGATTTTCTTTTCCAGGAGGGCAGTATTTTCATAAACGGTTATTTTTTTTGATGTATAATCTATATAAATAGGGTGATCTTTAAAAAAATGATATCCGATTACTCCATTTACAGGAATCCCTACGTGAGGCGAAATGTTAAATTCTTCATCAATAATAATATAAAGAGACATAGAGGTATTGACAATAGCATCTCCTATTTTGCCAATATTGCGTTCCGATTTCAGGCCATCAATACTTAAGCTTCCTCCAAGACCTGAAAACTTTACTTTTTCTATATTGCTTAGCTTTACTTCCTTATTTTCCAGACTAAAAAGTATGGTTTCAGAAACTCCGGTATCCAGCAGGAAGGTAAGATCAGCACCATTAACATTGATAGGGATAAAGATAAGATTGTTGATAAACTGAAAAGGGATAACCGCTTTTTTAGTATTGATCAGTTCAAAAGTATTCTGGGCACTTACAAAAATGCTAAGCAATAATCCCAGTAAAAACAATCTAAATTTCATTTACTGAATTTACTGAATTTATCTATATGATAATAAAAAAACATTCCAAAAGCTGGAATGTCTATATAGACTACAATAATGTAGGTTTTTTAGTTGAATTTATTTCAAAACAGTCTTTGTTTATTTTGAAAAAAAGTCCATCAAATCCATATAATTTTTCTGATTGACGCCATGTCCGCTCATATACTCTCTGAACGTAAAGTAACAGCTTAGATCATAAAGCAGATCTGCGGCTTTTCTTCCCCACTCCAGCGGGATCACAGCATCATCCGTACCATGAGAAATGAAGAAACGAAGTCCTTCCAGTTTCTTTTTATCTTTTACAATACCGTCCAGAATTTTTTCTTCAGGATAACTGCTCATACAGGCAATACGATTGAAAAGTTCAGGATGTTTTAAAGCCAGAGCGTAGCACAGTATTCCTCCCTGGCTGAAGCCGCAAAGGTGAGCTTTGCTTTCCGTAAGTCCGTAATGGTTAATAATCTTTAACATGCTTTCCAGAACTGCATGTAAAGATGCATTGGCCTGTGGGACATCGATAAAATTTTCGGGATCATTAAAATTGATATCATACCATGAGTATCCTTCAAACTGAGTATCACGGGGAGCCCTGAAACTTACAATGATCCAGTCATTGGGAAGCGTTTCTCTAAAACTGAAAAGATCCTGCTCATTGCTGCCATAGCCATGAAGCATAAAAAGAATGGGAGTTTGGGAAGTAATATTTTCCGGCTCTCTTACTAGGTAATCTAAATTCATACAGCAAAGATAATTAAATTACATACAGAATCTTAACTTTTATTATTCATACAATGAACTTCCGCTGCATGATGATGTATGTGTAATGATTAATTATCTGAAGTATATTTTTGAACTTTTCTGTAGTTTTTTATTTTTTATTGATTTGATA
>NZ_JAJFZH010000021.1:0-84433 GCF_020733145.1 Chryseobacterium sp. X308 | reverse complement strand
TTTGAAAAGAACTGTAACAAAAGAAGACATATGATTACTAATTATATAAACTTGCTACAATGAAAAAGTTATTCTCTATATTTTTGATCACTCTGTTTGCTTTTGCAGGCGCTCAGGAATCTAAAGAAACAGCCAACCGTTTCTTTTATGAACTGACTTTTAAGCCTAAGAAAGATTCAGCAAAATTGGATAAAGTCATTACAATTTTAGATATTACAGATAAAAACAGATCTATTTATCAGGATTATACAGTGATTGCTCAAGATTCTATCATGAAAATTGAAATGGAAGCAATTAAGAAATCAGGAATGATGAGAGACTTTTCAAAATCTCTTAAAACACCAAAAATTTCATCCAGAATATATAAGTCTTACCCAAGTATGAAAGTACAATACGTGGATAAGATAGCTAACGGATTTACTCCAACAAATATTGGTTATAGTGAAGAATTAAAATTCAATTGGAATATCTTAGCTGATAAACAAAAAATAGGAGAATATAACGCACAAAAGGCGACAACTGATTTTGGAGGAAGAACTTGGACTGCTTGGTTTAGTACAGATATTCCATTTCAGGACGGACCTTATAAGTTTTACGGGCTTCCCGGTTTAATTGTAAAAATTGAAGATGCTGATAAAAATTACTCTTGGGTATTGCAGGGAAATAAAAAAGTGAAAGATTATACGGAATTCTCTTACATTGAAAATTTAATGCACGCTTCAGGAGGAAAAGTAAATGAGTTAACAAGAGAAAAATTTGAAAAAACTTTTAATGACTTTAAAAAGGATCCGTTTTCTTCTGTAAGACCTATGATGACACAGGAAATGATGTCTAAAACCATCCCTGGAATGGATGGGACGGTAGGAGATATGATGAAAAAGCAGGAAAAGCAGTATAAGGATTTTTACAATGCTAACGACAATCCAATAGAAAAAGAACAGCCTTCTGACAAGAAGAAAAAATAAGACTTCATATCAACTAAATTATATTTTGAATCACCCCAGATACAGCAATGTGTTTGGGGTGATTTCTTTTATGCTAAAACGTTATTTAGATTAAATTTAAATAGCGTATATTTGCAGGACTAAAAATTAGGCTTTGAAAGAGAAAGGATTACATAAATTAAGTGGATTCCCTAAAAATAAAATGGGGAAGATATTGGGATATGATAACGACCATCTTAAAATGCCCAATAAAATTATTGAAATGGGACTTCTTCCGGAGACTATTTTCAGAATTTTGTATCAGGCTCCGTTCAGCGGGCCAATGTATGTAGAATTTGGAGCAGAAAAAAGCCGGATTGCTCTTCGTGAGGAGGAAGGAGATTACATCATTGTTGAAGAATTGAATTAATGCAGGAAAACAAGAAAAAACAGATACTTTTAGTCGGGAATCCTAATGTAGGGAAGTCAACGGTTTTTAACACGCTTTGCAACAAAAAGCAGAAGACCGGGAACTACGCCGGCGTTACCGTTGCAAGTCATTCGGGGAACTATGTTTACAAAAACGAAGAAGTAGAGGTTATCGACCTTCCAGGTTCTTACAGTGTATACCCGAGTTCAGAAGATGAGGCTATTTTTTCCAAATATCTTATTGATGAGCAGAAAAACTATGCAGGAGTTGTTTATATTCTTGAAGCATTAAGTTTAAAAAGAGGACTGCTTCTGTTTCAGCAGATTCAGGATCTTGGAATTCCAATGATTCTGATTGTCAATCAGATTGACCAGGCAGAAAGAAGAGGAATTACTATAGATATTCAAAAATTTTCCGAAGCATTAGGTATTCGTATTATTCAAACCAATGCCAAGGAACAGATCGGGATTGATACAGTAAGGGAAGCTGTTTATAACAATGAGTTTGTAAAAACAGATAAAGTTTCTTTCGAAACCCCAAACGAACACAGAGATTTTATTCAGAAACTGGCTGCCCATAAAGGGTTTGACAATGAATATAAAGCATGGATGAGCCTTTCACTGGGAACCGATCTTGGAAGAATAGGCTCTGTCATGGAACAGCTGAATGAACCGGATTCTAAAAGCTTAGTACCGAAAAGGCTGCAGGTTCAGGAAACCGTAAGAAGGTATCAGAATGTGGACAAAATTCTGGCTGATGTCATTTCTAAAAAGGCTCAGTTCAAAGAATTATTAACCGAAAAACTGGATAAAGTTTTAGTTCATAAATTCTGGGGTTATGTAGTCTTTTTGGCAATTCTGCTGATTATTTTCCAAAGTGTTTTCTTCCTTGCAGAATATCCGATGAGCTGGATTGAAGATACATTCTCCTGGCTGGCTGCATTTACCAGCGAACATCTTCCCGAAGGACCGATTAATTCATTGATTTCAAATGGAATCGTTCCCGGAATAGGAGGAATTGTGGTTTTTGCACCACAGATCGGAATTCTCCTGTATTTCCTTTACCTGCTTGAAGATTCAGGATATATGGCAAGAGTAGTATTCCTGATGGACAGACTGCTGCGTCCCTTCGGACTTAACGGTAAAAGTATCGTTCCGCTTGTATCAGGAACTGCCTGCGCCATTCCTGCCGTGATTTCTACAAGAAATATTGAGAATGTAAAAGAAAGATTGCTTACGATATTGGTAACACCATTCATGACATGCTCTGCCAGACTTCCGGTATACAGTATTATTATCGGACTGATTATCTCAGAAGGAACATTTTTAGGAATAAAATATAAAGCCCTGGTATTGATGGGAATGTATCTTCTTGGTTTCCTGGTCGCTTTATTCTCCGCATCAATTCTCAAAAGATTTATTAAAAGCAAAGGAAAAACCTATCTTGTAATGGATCTTCCTGCTTATAAAAAACCGCTTTTCGGATATGACTTTAAAATGGTTTTGGGAAAAGTATGGGATTTCATTACCGGAGCAGGAAAAATAATTTTCATTGTAAGTATCATTATCTGGTTTTTAAGCTATTTCGGGCCAAGCCAGAAAACAAATGAATTTGTAGCTACAGATGTTCACTTAGACCATTCTTATCTTGCTAAGATGGGTAAAGGAATAGAACCCGTAATTGCTCCTCTTGGTTACGACTGGAAAATGGGTGTAGGAATCCTTACAAGCTTCGTGGCAAGGGAAGTCTTTGTGGGAACAATGTCTACGCTCTATAGTCTGGAAGATGATGCTCCGGAAGTGAAAGTTATTGATAAAATGAGAAGAGATGTAAAACCCAACGGTGAAAAAGTCTTCAGTTTTGCAACCGGAATTTCGGTGCTTCTTTTTTATGCATTTGCAATGCAGTGTGTTTCTACACTTGCAGTAGTCTACAGAGAAACCAAAAGCTGGAAATGGACCGGCTTTCAGGTAGTCATGATGACAGGTTTGGCATATTTTGTGTCGATGATAGTATATCAGATTTTAAAATAATGGAATCATCATTAATCATTCAGTACGTACTTATTGTATTAATCGTGGCATTTGCTTGCTACTCTTTATTTAAAGTACTTAAAAAGAATTTCGCACCAAAGAAATTCAGCTCCAAAAGAACCAATTGCGATAAAGATTGCGGCTGTTCTTAAACAATACTTAACCGGAATATTAAAAAAATAATAGTACTTTCATCCTTTGAAAATACTATTATTTTGAATTTAAAAAACACAATTTCGGTTCTCCTTTTGTTCTCATGCATTTTTTATGCTAAATGCCAGACAGATACAATGCTTGTTAAATCCTATAGAGATAAGGTGATGATCCGCCTTAATCTGGATACCAATCTTGAAAAGTATATTCTTTCCCAAGGAGGAAACGATAAAATGGAGCTGTCCATCAATAACAAAACAAGAACGTCTGTATCTATTGACTACCGCGCCATTAGCGCAACCCTTTCTTTCTCACCCAAATTTATCCCGGGAAATAATCAGGATGATCTGAAAGGAAAAAGTTCTTATACAGATCTGAGCTTCAGGTTTTTTCCAAAAAGATTTATCCAGACTCTTTATTATAAAAAAGTAAAAGGGTTTTACGTGGAAAATATGAAAGATTTTATTCCGGATTGGAAAGAGACAGATGCATATTTACAATTCCCGGACTTAAAGGTATTGAGCTTTGGAGGAACAACATCGTATGTGCTCAATAAAAACTTCTCGGCCAAAAGTGTATATACTCACAGTGAATGGCAGAAAAAAAGCAACGGAAGCTGGATTCCCTATCTGGATTATGATGTCAGCTTTTTCACCAATACAATAAATGAAGTGAAAAGCAAGGAAGTTCAGTATAAAATAGGGGCCAATATGGGATACTTTTATAATTGGATTATAAGAGATAAAGTGAATGTTGCTCCCTACCTTTCTGTAGGACTTGGAGGACAGTTTTCAAGCTCCCGGCAGAACAATCAGCAGAAAGAAAACGAACAGTTTGTAACCCTGAGAATGGAAGGAGGTCTTCACGTGGGATATAATTCAGACCGCTTTCTTTTTGGAGGAAGGATGAACTTTAGGGCTTACACGTATCAGAAAAACGGAGAAGCAGTTGAAAATAATAACCTTTATGGACTGTTATATATTGGGTATCGTTTTGCACCACCGAAAGTTGTGAAAAATACCTATGATAAAATCCAAAAAAAGATTCCGGTTTTATAAGTTGAAGGGTCTTTTAAGTATCTTTGCGTTGGAAAATTTAGAGAAAACAAAATAAATTAAAAAAACATCATGTCATTAATAAAATCTATTTCCGGAATTCGCGGAACCATTGGTGGTAAAGTAAATGATAACTTAACACCGCTGGATGTTGTAAAATTCGCATCCGCTTTCGGAACCTGGCTTCAGAATAATAAAAACAAAAAAGATCTTACTCTTATCATCGGAAGAGATGCCAGAATTTCCGGCCAGATGGTTTCTTCCTTAGTTACAGCTACATTGCAGGGATTGGGGATTAATGTGATAGATCTTGGCCTTTCTACAACCCCTACTGTTGAAGTAATGGTGCCTGAGCTGAATGCAGACGGAGGAATTATCCTTACCGCTTCTCATAATCCAAAACAATGGAATGCCCTTAAATTATTAAACGAAAAAGGAGAATTCATCAGCGGTGAAAACGGTGCTGAAGTTCTGGCGCTGGCAGAAAGTGAAGACTTCAACTATGCAGAAGTGGATGATCTTGGAAAATATGAAACAAGAGACGATGCTTTCGATATCCATATTCAGCAGATCCTGGATTTGCCAATGGTAGATGTGGATGCGATCAAAGCGAAGAACTTTAAGGTTGTTCTGGATGCGGTAAACTCTACAGGAGGGATTGCTATTCCAATGCTTTTAGATAAATTAGGTTGTGAAACCATCAAATTATATTGTGAACCTACAGGACACTTCCCACACAATCCTGAGCCTTTGAAAGAACATTTGGGAGATATCTGCGAATTGGTGAAGAAAGAAAATGCAGATTTGGGAATCGTTGTAGATCCGGATGTAGACAGATTGGCCCTGATTGATGAAAAAGGAGAAATGTTTGGAGAAGAATACACCCTGGTTGCCGTTGCAGATTACTTACTGAAACATAAAAACGGAGTAGCTGTTTCTAATCTTTCTTCAAGCCGTGCTCTAAGAGATGTGGCACAGGCTCACAACTCAGAATACTTTGCGAGTGCTGTAGGAGAAGTAAACGTTGTTACTTTGATGAAAGAGAAAAATGCTGTCATTGGAGGAGAAGGAAACGGAGGAATTATCTACCCTGATTTACATTACGGAAGAGACTCTTTAGTGGGAGTTGCACTGTTCTTAACGCATTTAGCCAAAGAAAACAAAACTGTTTCTGAACTGAGAGCAGGATATCCAGGCTATTTTATGGGTAAAAAGAAAATAGAACTTACACCGGAGATTGATGTAGATGCTATCTTAAGCAAAATGGAACAGGAATACCAGAATGAAGAAGTTTCTACAGTAGATGGTGTAAAAATAGACTTTGAAAACAACTGGGTTCACCTTAGAAAATCCAATACAGAGCCAATCATCAGAATTTATACTGAAGCTAAATCTCAGGAAGAGGCAGATCAGTTAGGAGATGATATCATTGCTAAAATCAAGAGTTTAATCTAAAAATATAGGAAGAACGGGCATATTGTCCGTTCTTTTTTATATCAGAAATGTTTGAACATATCAAAGACAGATTTCCTTTCCCCAAAGAAAAGTGGGGAAAATTTCTGGGCAGTTTCCAGCGTATGGAAGTCCCTGCCAAGACTTTGCTTTTAAAAGAAGGCGAAGTGTCCTGTAATGCCTATTACATTGAAAAAGGTATAGTAAGAGCCTGGTACAATAACGACGGAAAAGATGTAACATTCCAGTTTTTTCTTGAAAGTACCATGTTTTCATCCCTTGAAAGTTTTAAAAAAGGTCTGCCGAGTATGGTGTCGTTCGAGACCATAGAACCGTGTATTTTATACAGAATCAACAAACCTGATGTGGAAGTTTTCTTTGAAGAAGTTTATGAAAATCCCGAGCTCAGAAATTTCTTTATGGATGCTCTTTTTGAAAGAGTATTCGATTATATGAAACATTTCTTTTCATTCATTAAAGACTCACCACAGCAGCGATACCTGAACCTTGTCAGGCAAAAACCGGAAATTATAAAAAGAGTTCCGCAGCATTATATCGCTTCCTATCTTGGGATTACAACCGTACATCTCAGCAGAATCAAAAGTAAAATATTAAAAGAAAGACTTTAAGAGGCTGGAAGATGGAAGTCAGAAGCTAGAGGTTTAAAAAGATACACATAATTTCGGACTCATATTAAAAGCGATGTCCGCAAATAATAATGCATAATACTTGCTGTATAGCGAGTTCTGCAACTTTTAGCTCTATTTCCGGCTTTATAAACTCCCATCTTCCAGCTCCCTTTCCTTAAACTCATAACAAATGTTATCGCCCGACAGCAGTCATTCCTCATAATTTTGTATAAAAATTAAAAAGAATGAAAGCAGCAGTAGTATTTGAAAAAGGAAGTATTCCACAATATGCAGATTTTCCAGACCCTGAAGTAAAGGAAAATGAAATTTTGATTTCTGTAAAAGCAGCGTCGATTAAAAACCTCGACAGGGCCAGAGCAGGCGGAAATCACTATTCAACCGAAAACCAGGAACACCGGCCAATGGTTATCGGAACAGATGGAGCAGGATATCTTGAAAACGGAGATAAAGTGTATTTTTTCAGCAAAAAAGGGACCGTAGCGGAAAAGGCCGTGGCTGATAAAAAAATGATTATTCCAATTCCCGAAGAACTGGATTTTTCTTTAGCAGCAGCCTTACCCAATGCAGTAATGGGATCTGCAATGGCCTTAAAGTTCAAAGCAGGATTGCAGCCGGGAAATACCATTCTGATTAACGGAGCAACAGGAATTACAGGAAGAATAGCTGTTCAGATGGCCAGACTATACGGAGCTGGTAAGATCATTGTTACCGGAAGAAATGAACAATCTTTGCAGTCTTTACTTGAATTAGGTGCCGATGAGATCGTTTCTCTAAAACTGGAGGACAATGATTTTAAGCAAAAAATAAAAGAAATTCATAAGGTAACCCCTATAGATATTATCATAGATTATATCTGGGGACATTCTGTAGAAATGTTATTGTCTGCCCTTAAAGGTGACGGAACCTTCTCCCACAAAACAAAACTGGTAACGATCGGAGGGATGAGCGGAGATACCATTCAGCTGTCTTCACAGATTCTCAGAGGAACGGATATTCAGATTTCCGGATCAGGATTGGGAAGCTGGACGAAAGAAGAATCTCACCTTCTGTTCTCAAAAATCATCCCTGAAATGTTTCAGGCAGCAGCAGAAGGAAAAATTAAAATGGAAACACAGGATGTTGATATTAAAAATATCGAAGCCGTATGGAATGCTGAGATACAAAGCAGAAAACGCCTGGTCATAAGAATTTAACCCCAATTTCCGTTTTTTTATCCACAATCCTTTTATCGGTTTTCTTTTTTTACTATTTTTATAATAGAAATTTATGAAATGGAATATTCAAAAAAAAGTTGCAACTTTGCATAAATATTTGAATATCAGTTTCAGATATATTATTAATTAAACGTTTGCCGAGGTTTGTAAGCAAATTCAGACATCAGGCCGACAAAGAGGACACTATTGGAAGAGTATTTTGGAAATGAACTTGTAAAAAAGTTCGAGGAAATGATGGAAAACAATGACGAATTCTACTTTGATACAGAGGAGTTGGAAGATATCATTGTTTATTATTTGGAGCTTGGTGATTTTAATTACGCTGACATGGCTGTTAATTATGGACTGAAGCTTCACCCTAATTCGTTGGATATTAAGATCAAAAGACTTGAAATCCTTTTGGAGTGGGAAGACTATAATACGGCGAAAGAACTTATTGACGAACTGAAAGGCGCTTCTATGGAGAATACAGACTTTTTGGTTTGTTACGCCAAGTATTATTCGAACCTAGGAAATCCCAGAAAATCCATTGAAATCTGCAAAAAAGCTTTGACATTAGAGGAAGAAGAAAACTTTCTCCACAACTTTATTGCGGACGAATATGTGAATCTCGGAGATCCTTTTAACGCTCTTAAACATTACAGGAAAGCACTGAAGGAAGATCCTACGGATGAATATTCGCTGGAAAATGCTATGGTATGCTTCAGTGACCTGAATAAGAGCGAGGAGGCTATTGCCTTCCTTAATGAGTATTTAGATGAATTCCCTTATTCTGAAACCGCCTGGTTTGAATACGGACAATTCTACTTCAACAGAAAAAATTATGATGAAGCGATAAGAGGCTACGACTATTTACTGGCAATCAACTCAAACTCTGTGGGAGTATATGCCAATAAAGCAGCTTGTTATGAAGCTTTGGGACAATACCAGAAGGCGATCGAAACGTATGAAGAAATGCTGGAGCTGGAATACACAAAAGCATTTACTTATTATAAGATCGGATTATGCAATAAGGCCTTGAAACAGCCTATTTTAGCTTTAAATGCATTCCAGAAATCATTAAGAGAAGACCCTCAGTTTTATCTTGCCATGATGGAACAGTCTTATCTTTACGAAGAAATGGGAGGAATGTCTGAAGCATTGCATTTTGCCAAAGAAGCTACCCAGCTGAATGAAAACAATCTTGATTATCAAAAGAGATTAGCGTTCTTATTCATTGATTCAGGAAAATTTGAAGAAAGCCTTTCCTGTCTTAAAAAACTGGTAGATGCAGAACCTTCAAGGTTTTACAACTGGTATGCCTATTCAGAAGTTTTGATGTTGGTAGGAGAGTATGAAGATGCGGTAACAGTCTTGAACAGAGCCATAAAAAAACATTACAGAGCAGAGCTTTTTTATCAGCTGAGCAATTGCTATTACAATCTGAAAGATCAGGATAAAGGTTTTGAATCTCTTCAAAAAGCATTGGAACTTGACCCTTCTTTAGCAAAGGATATGCAGAAAAAATATCCTTTCATTAAAGATGAGGTGAAAAAGGTAAAAGCCAGCAAAGTGAAAAAAAAGAACTAGAATAATCTGAAATAAAAGAAAAACCTGCAGAAATGCAGGTTTTTTTATTGATAATTGTATTCGTAGAAAAACTTATCCGGAGCGCTGCTGTTTGCATTTCCGTTCATATCAAGCGTCTGTCTGCTTTCTTCAGACGGATATCCTGCAGTGTTAAATGTTGTAGTATACTTATGAGAAGTTGTTCCGGTGGCTGTTCCCCCTCCGGCTGCGGTGCTGGTAAACTCACCCTTATAAGCACTTAAGCTGTTTTTTATATTCGAAAATAACATGCTAACGCCATCACTGCTTTCATTTCCATTGAATATGATTTTGTCAAAACCTTTCACATTTTTAAAAGGATAATTTTTATCAGTATAGGTATAGGTCTCTTTTTCCGTATAATTAACTGTATTTCCATTGACAATTCCGGTTCCTGAACCTGCATTGCTTACCATATTTCCATTATTATAGGTAAATACACTGTTGATAATAGAAGAGCCTGCCGCTCCTGAATTCGTTTGTTTTTTTACGCTGATTTCTGTAGTGCTGGTGTAGGTATAAGAAAACGTAACGGTGTTCTCTATGGTTCCGGTTGTAGAATATTCCTTCGTAACCGCTGTAGCCATACGTCCGTTAGTATATCCGTATTCAACAGCACTTTCAAGAACATTATTTTCGTAATGTTTAATACCCGTAATATAATCATCGGCATAGGTGAACTCAATTCTTTGCCCGTGATTAATATTGTTAATCATGCTTATGATTTTAGTTCCGTTGTAATTGATTTTCATGACAATCCCGTCCATTGTCATCTTTGTAGGAAGAATCACATTTTGATTAGAAGGATCACTGTTATCAAAAGGGGTATCATCAGAACTGTAGCATGATATTGCAGATAAGGCTACAGACCCAAAAAGTAGAAGTTTTTTCATAGTTATAAGTTAAATCATCCAAATATAATTTAATTTATAATATGATTTTATTTTTTCGGATTGGTTCTTAAAAAGATGAGGCCGCCAATGATAATACCTGCTCCTATAAATTGCAAATAAGTCAGCTTTTCACCATCTATAATTCCCCAGATAATAGCCACAATGGGCATTACCAAAGTTACTGTTGAAGCAAAAAGAGGGCTGGAAACTTTAAGTAAACGATAATTCATCATCATCGCCAGACCTGTTCCGAAAACTGATAACAGGCTGACAAACATAAGCCCCATCAGATTATCTTTCGAAAAACTGAATTCCGAAAAGAATCCTGTCCCTGTAAGCGCAAGAATGGAAGGCAGCAATAAAACAAAAGAGAATACAAAAGCAGATAAAACCGTAGAAGAGACTTCCATAAGCTTTGATTTAACAGTGGTTGTACTCAACGCATAGCATAAAGTAGCTAATAAAAGCAATAGAATCGGAATCATTTTCAGTTCTGCGCTGTCACCACCACCAAATGCCAGAATACAGACTCCTGTGAAGCTTATCAGTGTCCCTATAATCTGTTTTTTCGTAGTTTCGAACTTCCAGACCAATGCGCCGACAATAATCACAAAAATAGGCATCATTGAGTTGATAATTCCGGCAATGCTGCTGCTTACTTCAGTTTCTGCAATCGGAAATAAAAACATAGGAATGAAATTTCCTGTAAAAGCAGCCAGAACTAGCCACTTCAGATGTTTTCTGGGAAAAAGTTTATAATTGGAAATCGCGACCGGAAGTAAAATAATTCCGGCAATAAGAACCCTTAAAGAACCTACCTGAAACGGATTGAAATGTTCCAGTGATTTTTTGATCAAAATAAATGATGATCCCCAGATAATACTCAGGACAATCAGAAGAACCCACTTTTCTTTATCTGCGTTCATTATTTTCGTGTAAGATTTTTAGAAATTCTTTTTTGGGAATCATTTTTGCCCCTAAGCTTTCCAGGTGCTCTGTATGGGATTGACAATCAATTAATTCAAGACTATTTTTATTGCTTTCCACAAAGTTGATAAAGCCTGCTTTTGAAGCATTACTTACTTTGGCAAACATGCTTTCTCCGCAGAATACATTTCCAATCTGCAACCCGTAAAAACCCCCTACAAGTTCTCCATCCTGCCATACTTCAATACTTTTGGCCAAACCGTATTGATGAAGCTGGATAAAAGACTCCATCAGTTCATCAGAAAGCCACGTTCCCGACTGCCCCTTTCTTGTAGCCTGCTGGCAATTTCTGATTACCTCCCTGAAATTCTTATTCTCGGAGAAAGTAAAAACATTTCTGTTGAGTATCTTTCTCATAGATTTTGAAACTTTTAATTCTTCAGGAATAAGCACAAACCTTGGATCGGGACACCACCAAAGGATTTCCTCTCCGGGGTTGTACCAGGGAAAGATACCGAGCTGATAGGCAAACCAGATACGCTCTACGGACAGGTCGCCACCAAAAGCAACCACTCCCTCATGGCCATCATACAGCTCCGGGTCGGGAAATGAAATCTCGTTTTCGTCTAATCGGACCATTTTTAGCAAAAAAATCCCACTTCAAAAAGCAGGATTTATAATTGATCTTTTATTCTTTAATTAGAAAGGTAAATCATCATCGTCGTCTCCGGCAAAAGGATTCTCATTAGAAACTGGAGATGCAGACTGCTGAGGCATTGCCTGAGTTGGTTCTGAAGCATTATCAAAAACTTTCTCTACTCTCCACCCTGTAATAGAGTTGAAGTATTTAGTTTCACCCTGCGGAGAAACCCATTCTCTACCTCTGATGTTGATTCCTACCTTTACGTTTTCTCCTTCTTTAAGGTTATCTAATAAACTGATTTTATCAGATAAAAATTCTATGTTTATCGGCTGTGGATACTGTTCCTGGGTCAAAATAACCATTTCTCTTTTTTGAAACCCGCTCGCAAATGTTTGAGCATCAAAAAGTTTCTTTACCGTTCCTTGTAATTCCATATCGTAAATATTAACGATGTAAAAGTAAGAAAATGAAATGTAATAAAAGAAGCTGTGAAAAAAAAATGTGGAAATTTTATTTTTTTTTCCTGAAAAGTTTGGTAGTAAAGGAAATTGTCCTATATTTGCACTCACAAAAACGAAGCAAGCTCTTTAAAACTTACAATATAAAAAACCAGCGGATGTGGTGTAATTGGTAGCCACGCCAGACTTAGGATCTGGTGCCGTGAGGCGTGGGGGTTCGAGTCCCTTCATCCGCACTATGCGAAAATAGCTCAGCTGGTAGAGCACAACCTTGCCAAGGTTGGGGTCGCGGGTTCGAATCCCGTTTTTCGCTCCACACCATGCCCTGGTGGTGGAACTGGTAGACACGCAGGACTTAAAATCCTGTGTCCGCAAGGACGTACGGGTTCAAGTCCCGTCTGGGGTACAAGACCCTCTGTAATATCTTACGGAGGGTTTTTTGTTTTAATAGAGAGTGTTCTTTAAATAAAAATCTTATATTTGTAAGAAATCAGGTTGAATCTGAGTATTCAGATCAGCGAATCAGCGGATGTGGTGTAATTGGTAGCCACGCCAGACTTAGGATCTGGTGCCGTGAGGCGTGGGGGTTCGAGTCCCTTCATCCGCACAATTCGAAAAGACTCTTATTGAGTCGTTAAGAAGGTTGGAACCTCTGGTTCGAATCTTTTTTTTTGCCCACACCATGCCCTGGTGGTGGAACTGGTAGACACGCAGGACTTAAAATCCTGTGTCCGCAAGGACGTACGGGTTCAAGTCCCGTCTGGGGTACAAAGCCCTCTGTAGGTTATTACGGAGGGCTTTTTTGTTTTTGTAACCTTTAGAGGATCAGACTGTTTCCCGCTTTCTTTTCAAGTTTTTCCAGCCTTTCAAAAATACCAGTGAAAATATTCTTGTTTCCTGTCGAAATGTATCCTACAATCTTATAATATTCCTGATGATTTTTGTTTGTGCGTTGATTTTCAATTGCATATTGAAGATTTCCATTGATATAAACCACTAGATTGCTAATGGGATCTGCTGCCAGATTTGTTTTATTCAGAAATAAAATATCACCGGATTGATACTGGGGAAGCAGTATTTTTTCAGGAGAAAATTCATAGACCAGATCAACAAATGCTAATATTTTTTGCAATATTACTGAGTTGGCATTATTTACGGACTGTGTTTTCTCTATTTCCAAAATAGTCTCTCCTGTTGATTCAGGGAAAAGTACGGGCTGACTGGCACCAGGAGTGCCTGCCAGCTGGTTTGCCTGCACTGGCTCAGTCAGTAATTTGTCAAGACTAAGGTTAAAGTGATTCGCAACTTTCAGTATGGTTTCAATTTTTGGCTCAGCACGTCCTTCCTCATATGAGCTTATTACGCCTCTGTTGAGATCAAACAGATCTGCAAAAGCCTTTTGACTCAACCCTTTCACCTGTCTTATTTTCTTAATATTAATTCCAAATAAGCTCATCCTGTCCAATATTTTTTGCAAATATAGAAAATGTAAATAAATGTTGCTAAATATATTTGCATGGATGCTATTTCTGATGGAGCTAATTTTTAAAAGAAAAAGGTAAAGCACATTATATAAAAATCTGTACCCATAATATTGTATAGTTCTGTATCTGTATCCAGGATTAAATACTCCATAATTTTGTTTAGCTAAAGAAGAAAATATGGAAACAATCACTCAACAACAGAAACAGTTTCAATATGCTGAGGCTTACATATCAGATATGTGGATGCTGAAAAATATTTTTCTGGAAACACAGAATCTGAAAATAGCAGATCAGAATTTCGGACTTCCTTTTCTTTTGGCTAAAAATGGGAAGCAGATTGTTGCTTTTGCCAGTCTTATCGTGAACGAAAAGGATGAAATATCTTTCAGGATCTATGATAAAAATAAGATGTCAGGTACCGAAAAGAGAAATTTCTTTTCCCGTGCTGAAAGATATCTTAAAAATACTCACACCCCCAATTTTAAGGATCCGGAACAGTTAAAAAGCAGTATCAGCAGTATGATCAGCTGGCTGAATCCCGAATAAAGACCGGATAAAATTGTACATTTACCTAAAACCCGGATTCTATGCATAAAGATGTTCTGTACCTCAAAATAGCCAATTCTGTCACAGAGCAGATTAAAAGTGAAACCCTCCAGTTTGGAGACAGGCTGCCTTCATTGCGAAGTGCCCAAAAACTCTATAATGTAAGCCTGAATACCGTAAAGCAGGCTTATATGGAATTGGAAAGCCGTTCTCTCGTAGAATCGCGGCCGAAATATGGCTACTATGTAAGCCAGACTTCCCAGCGAAAACTGGCACTGCCTTCCGTGGCACCGATGAAAGATTCAGAGAAAAAGAATACACCACAGGACCTTATTGATAAAGTATTTGGTGTCATCGGGGGAACAGATATCACACAGTTTGGATTGGGCATTCCGGGGAAAAGCCTTCTTCCGGTGGCCAAGATGAAGAAATGTATGATTGATGTGATCAAAAGAAAGAGCGACAGCGGAACCAACTATGAACCTGTACAGGGAAGTGAGGTGCTTCGCCGGGAAATTGCCAAATGGTCGATGGTGATGGAAGGGAAAATCACAGAAGATGATCTGGTGATTACATCCGGAGCTATGAACGCCGTTTATAATTGCTTAATGGCAGTTACTCAGCCGGGAGATTCCGTGGCGGTGGAAAGTCCTGTATATTTCGGAATTCTTCAGGCTATCCAGTTATTAGGACTTAAGGCTGTGGAAATTCCTACGCATCCCATTACAGGAGTAGATCTGGATGAGTTAAAAAAGGTAATGCCAAAGCTTTCTGCGTGCTGTTTTGTGGTGAATTATAATAATCCGTTGGGATTTCAGATGCCTGATGATAACAAGAAGGAACTGGTAAGGATGCTTACTGAATATAATGTCCCTTTGGTGGAGGATGATGTCTATGGTAACATTTATTTCGGGGCGGGAAGACCCAAGCCGTGTAAATTTTATGATGAAGCAGGAATTGTGATGTGGGTAGGCTCGGTTTCCAAAACACTAGCACCGGGTTTCAGGGTTGGATGGGTAGCTCCCGGAAAATTTAAAGAAAAAATTATCCGTCAGAAACTGGTTCAGACGGTAAGCGGACCTTCTTTGTTTTCTGATGTAATTACGGATTTTCTTGCCCACGGGCGTTATGATCACCACCTCAGAATGTTCAGAAAAAAGCTTTATGCAAATTACCTTCAGATTCAAAAGGCGGTGACTGAGTATTTTCCGGATAATACAAAAATTTCAGAACCCAAAGGAGGCTTTATGCTTTGGCTGGAGCTGGATAAAAGAATTTGTACGGAAGATCTCTACGATGTGGCTTTTGAGCAGAAAATCAATTTTGCTCCCGGAAGAATGTTTTCACAGCACAATCAGTATCAGAACTGCATGCGTTTGAACTATGCACTGGAATGGACAGACAGGGTGGAAAATGATCTGGAAAAGCTTGGAAAAATGATAAAAAACAGAATTAAATAAACCTTATAGCGATGAATGATAACAATAATGAAGTAAAAATCGTAGCCTATGAACCTCAGTATAAAGAAGCTTTCAAAGCTTTGAATGAAGAATGGATCAAAACATACTTTGTCATGGAAGCCGGCGATTATAAGCTGCTGGATAATCCTGATGAGCATATCTTACATAAAGGAGGGCACATTGTTTTTGCTTTGCTGGATGGAGAAGCAGTAGGAACCTGTGCATTAGTAAAAACAGAAGACAGTCCTCTCACTTTTGAATTGTCAAAAATGGCAGTAAGTCCCAAAGCGCAAGGGAAAAAACTAGGCTACCTTTTGGGAAAAACTTTAGTGGAAAAAGCAAAGGAATTAAAAGCTGAAAAAGTATTTTTGGTTACCAATTCTATACTGGTTCCGGCCATTACACTTTATGAAAAGCTGGGCTTTATCCATACTCCCATCAGCAATGCTGAGTATGACCGTGCCGATGTGCAGATGGAGCTGATTTTCAATAAATAAGAAAAAAATATTAGAACTCGGATAGGAATATCCTTGTTCTAATATCAAAATTTAAATCTAATTGCTTTACTGTTTTATTTCTTGATAAAAGTCCTGGTCAGTGACTTTCTGCTGCCGTTGATTTTTATGAAATACACTCCTGAAGGAAGGTTTTCAATATTAATTTTTTCATCATAATATCCTCTTAAAGACTGCAAATGCGAAGTTGAAACAACCGATCCTTTATTGTCAATGATTTCTGCCTTAATTTCCTTATCTTCAGATTGATACTGGATTCCAATGAAGGTAGAAACGGGATTTGGATATATTTTTAAATCATCAGCGGTTACCTTTGTCTCTTTTGCTGTCAATACTTCTTTGGAACATGCCGGAATTCTGTTTACTCCGTCAATTCCCCATGAAGACTGCACGGGAATACAAAGCCAGTTCAATACAGTTGGAAAATGATCTGTTTCTCTTGTTGTAGAGGTATAATCATACACTTTAAAATTATTAACAGTATTGGCATTATAGGTTGGAGAGCCTGTAACAGTCATATGATTCGCGTTCGGACTAGAATCAGTCAATGTATTTCCTGAAGTTCCATTACATTTCCAGTTGGCCAGTAATTGAGAATAATAAGGGTGCGAAGAGGTAATATCCTGGTTGGCCCAATTCACAATAACATCATTGGGAAGAGCAGATTTCCAGATTCTTATGTCTTTATAAGAAGCCGCCAGATTGATTCCATAAACATTGGTTCCATCCTGATTTAATGTAAAAGGAAGCCCGGAATCAATATTTCCGATGGTATTCATTTTAGCAAAAGTTACCGGAACGCCATCTTCATACAACGTTACAAGACCATCTCTGTCAAAACTTGCAGCAATATGTTTCCATTTGTTGGTTTCTGCTTTTCCACCAACAAGGTCAATCCTGTTAGTGCCATCGCCAATATTCATTTTAAAAGTCTGTCCTGAATATCCTGAAAAAACAAATCCTTTATTTTTCCCATTAGCCCAGTTTTTATTACTGATCATAACCGGATCACTTGAATAAGAAGCATTAGGTTTTACCCAAAATTCAATGGTAAAATCCTGACTGGCTCCAAAATTGAAAGAAGTCTGGCTGGCTGGTTTGGCATAAGTCCCTGCCGGGAAATTCAACTGATTGAAGGTTTTATTGGATTCCAGAACGGTTTTGCTGATTTGTTGTGGAGTAAATCCCGGGTTGGAATATACTGTAAAAATGTTTCTTTCAGAAAGGTTTCCGCCCCCGTGTGAAGAGTCTATAGCTCCATGATCTGTTGTCAATACCACCAACCAATCTTCATTGTTGTATGATGGCCTGTTTTTCATCGCTGCAACAATTTCTCCGATATAAGAATCTGTTGTTTTAATGGAATTTACATACTGTGAAACTGTTGATGAGAATCCATAAGAATGGCCTGCATGGTCTACATCATCAAAATCTACAAAGAGAATATCAGGATTGTCATTCTGCAAAGCCGTTACAGCAGCATTTTTTACGGCAAGATCCGTTGCCAGATTGGTTTTTACATCTGCGGTTTGGATGATTTTGTCGTTGATGGGTGACCAATGCGCCAGGGAGATTGTTCTTAAACCAGGGTTGTAATTTTCTGCTCTTGTCAGAAAATCAGGGTAATTGACATAGTTTGGGCTTGTGAAATTATTGTCCTGAACATTATGTTTGGTGTGCCATACTCCGGTCAGCATGGTGCTCCATCCGTTTCCGCTCCAGGTCGTAGCAGCACAAAGCCCGTCGGTAGAATAGATCGATTGGCTGATGAGGTTTTGAATGTTGGGAGTAGGTGTAGACATCATGACATCTGCACGGCATCCGTCAATACCAATAAAAAGGACTTTTTTAGTCTGAGCTCCAAGGAAACAGCTCATTACAACAGCCATTGAGAATAGTTTTGTTTTCATGGGGAAAAAGGGTTTTTAGAATTGTGAAAGTTTACAAATAGTAATTTATTTTTTAACTATTGTAAAATTAGTTTACTATTTGTAAAAATTTATGAACTGAAAGTTAATTAATTGATAATTAAAAAGTTCACTCAAAAAGTTTAGATTTTAACCACAAAAGTCACAAAAGAAAAATGACTTTGTTTATTTTAAATTTCAGGCTTTGCGAATAGAAGATCAAAAAAGATTGCCGGATATGTAGGTTATAACAAATACCTAATGATCCGTACTACATTCCCCTCCTCCGGAGGGGTGTCAAATTGGAAATTTGACGGGGTGGTAAAAACACAAACATTTTCTATAGAAAAACCATGAAAACGTTTGTGTCAAGAAGTATTTAAAAATAATCTGAAAAGTGTTTAAAGAATCCCCTCAGCTTCAGAAATCGTGTTCAGAATATAATCAGGAGCTGCCTTTTCAAGCTCTGACTGCGTCTGAGCACCAGAAAGAACGGCTACCGTTAATCCGCAGCCTGCATTTTTACCCTCTTCAATATCAATGACAGAATCTCCTGCCTTTAAAACCTTATGCGCTTCAGTGATATTGAATTTCTTCATGGCAAGGTAGATCATCTCCGGGCTTGGACGGCTTTCCGAAACATCATCTGCGGTAATCAAGGCATCAAAATGAATACTTTCTTTCCAGTTCAGTTTATGTAAAAGCTGGTGGGCGATTTCTGATGTATATCCTGTATTTAAAACGATCTTCTTGTTCTGAGACTTCATGTTCAGCAGAAAATCTTCTGTTCCGTTGATGGGTTTTACATCCAGATTTTGATAAGATTCTTTCAGTTGGTCAGAAAAATTCTCAAAAATAGCAGGAGCATCCTCTTCGTTCCCATTGATTTCCTTTAAAAGACTTGTGATGGCTTCCAGTTTTTCCATTCCGGCACAACTGGATAATACTTTTTCCAGGCTTACTGCGTAGCCGTAATCATTTACGGCATTGGTAAGTGTTTTGTAAACTACATTATCTTCATCAATTGTTGTTCCGGCCATATCCAGAACCAGTAATTCTATATTTTTCATGTAAAAGTTATGCGTAAATTTTTTCAATATTAAACTTAGAGAAGCCACCGCTTCCCGTCATTCCCTTTCCTCCGATACCCGTTACAATATGAATATTGGCAGATGGGCTGTGCTCAAAAATATCTTTTGTTTTGCACTGGGAATAGATTCCGAACCATCTCCTCTGAATTTCATAAGTAGGAAGATCAATAATTTTCTTAGCCTCATGAATCATAAATTCATCAATCTCCATATTAAGGTCGTACCCAAGGTCATCTGCATTTTTAGCATCTGCATATTCGTGAGAATCTCCGATGATGACAGAGCCGTCAAGAGCCTGTTTGAATAAAATGTGAATGCCGTATTTCTTTTCAAATGAGTTTGGATCTTCTAAAGCCTTGATTTTCTGAAAAGAAGGACATTCGCTGAAAGACTCATATCTTCTCACAGAAAGCCCTGTAAGGATATTTCCCTGAAGTGAATAGATTCCCTGCGGCATTGTCTGAAGCATCTGCAGTTTACTTACTTCCAGATCGCTGTCATTGAATACGTTAGGGTATAAAGTCTTGAACTCATGTCCGCCGCAGACAATGATTTTAGAAGCATTAAATTCTGTTCCGTCAGCAGTTACAGCTGTACATTTCTGATCATCTTCATGGGTTTCAAGAACCGTTGTATTGTAGAAAATCTGCAATCCCATTTTTTCCTGAAGCAGCTTGTGTAGCTTTAGAATCATATCTGCAGAATCTACGGAAAGTTCCTGAGGAAAAAACAAACCTCCCTTGCAATAGTCTGAACGGAGACCGTCAAATTTCTTGATGCAGTCGTTCTTAGATAATAAAACAGATTCATACTCATTATTTCTGTTGATTTCATATAACTCTTCAATCAGTTGAAGCTCTTCATCATTGGAAGCAATATAGATGGAACCGTTTTGCCTGATGGTAAGATCTGCCTGATCATGAAGTTCATTGTAGATGGCCAGACTTTCCCTTCCGAAGTTTTGCCATTTAAGATCCATTCCGGAGGGTACTACCTGTCCGAAATTTCTTACCGTGGCACCCTGAGGAACAGAATTCCTTTCCAGTAAAGCTACCTTAAGATTTTTCTTCAGCGCATGATAAGCATGGAATGTTCCTAAAATTCCGCCTCCTACAACGAGTAAATCAAATTTTGTTGTCATTGTACTATTGTTTATAAAATTTTCGACGTATCGAAATTGATGAATTGATTAGATTTAGATTTGGGTTTTGACTTTTTTCTGAAAGCCAGACAAGCAATCACCGAAAGAATGAAAACCGTTATGGTGATGATATAATTTAAGTTAATATAAAAATGTAACCACGAAGTCTGGGCCGAGCCAAAGTTTTTATACAAAAGAATCAGAACACTTCCCAGGTAACCGAAAGAATCTACAATATAAATCAGAAAACCTACATTTCCTTTGATTTCAAAAGCGGCGATCATCCGGTCAAAATAAATTCCATTGAAAGGAATATAGCAGATGTACATTCCGAAGCCGGAAATTGTCATCCATAAAAAAGGCGACAGAGAACCCTGCTGAAACAGATAAGTAGAAAGTCCTACCGTAAGAATTCCTGCAAAAAGAATGTAATGATAATAGGCAAATGCCTTTTTATTATTCTTTACTTTTACCATAAAGCTTAAAATCACCAAAACCATTACGGCGATAGGAATTTCCGTTAAAGTGAAAATAGAACTGTCGAAACCAAAATGCAGTCCGTCCCAGATTTCCCGGTTGAAATTATCTCTGAAATCCCTTAAAACCGTTAAGCTGATATATAAAAATATGATGCAAACAATCGGAACAAAAAACTGCTGGATCAAAGCTTTTCTTTCCTTACTATTCAACGGTTGTCTCTTGTTTTTGAGTAAAATATCTTCTTCTGAAGGTTGAGGAATTCTTTCAAGAAGCAGGCCGAAAAGAACCAATGGAATGATAAAAACAAGGCCGGCTGTAAATGGCATCCAGAATTCGGAAATCGGGAAGGTATCCATTAAAAATTTTCCTACTGATTTTGTAAACCCTGAAGAAACCACAAAGCTTGAACATAAAAACAATCCGATGATTTCAGTGGCTTTCCGTCCTTCAATATACGAGAAAACAATTCCCCAGATCATTCCCAGTGGAATACCGTTGATAAACATAAACAGAATATTGTAAGGAGCAGGAACGGCTGCAAATCCTAACAATGCAAGCTCTGCAACAGTAATAAAAATAAAAAGATAAGTAAGTCTTTTCTGGGGTTTCAGCTCGGAAATAAATTTGATCCCGATGAATTTGGAAACAAAGTAGCCTACGGCCTGTGCAATGATAATCAGAATCTTATAATCTACCCCAAAATAAGAAAGTCCTTCGAAGGATGCTACGGTAAAAGGTTTCCTGAAACCGTACATGCAGAAGTAAACACCGAAAGCAGCAAAAGCAGCCTTCAGTGTTACCAGTGTTTTTTGATTGATGGTTCTGGCCATGGTTCTGGTTTAAAAATTCAGTTTTACTCCAAGATTGAATCGGACTCCATAATATTCCACCTGTTCCGGACGGTCTTCACTTTTTCCGAAGTGATAGATCAGTGGTTTGTTCAGGATATTGTTCACATCCGCATATAAAGTCAGGTATTTGGTAAATTGATAAGAACCTCCGAAGTCCAGATTACTATACTTGCCATAGTAAGAATCATTGATATCTTCCTCTGCATATTCTACAGCATATTTTCCTTTATAATTATAAGCCAGCCTTGCGTTGAATCCTTTTTTCTCAAAGAAAAGCTGCGCGTTGTACAGTTCCTTTGCCTGATAAGGGAGGGCAACCTTTCTTCCGCTTGGTTTTTCCATTTCAGAAGTCATGAATGTAGCGTTCAGTTGTACTCCAAAGTACTGTAACAATCCTGGTAGGAAATCAAATCTCTTATTAATTCCAAGTTCAAGACCTCCAAGCCATGCAGCTTTTCCGTTATTGGGAGCGGTAAACTGTACTCCGTTGTTTCCGTTATAGTTTCCGATAAAAGAGTCCTGGAAAATAGGATCTGTAATGGATTTATAGAAAACACCGCCACTCAGAATCCCTACGTTGGAAAAATAATATTCTCCCATCAGGTCAAAATTCAAAGAATAGGTAGGATTAAGATTTGGGTTTCCCCCTTTGAACTCGTTATCTGCTTCAATATAAGTTCCGCCCGGAGTAAGATCTCCGAAATTAGGTCTTGAAAAAGTTCTCGTCGCAGCAAAACGAAGATTGGTTTTATCGTTCAACGTATATTTTAAATGAATCATCGGAAGAACAGCCAGATAGTTTTTAGTATTTTCTACCGGTGTCAGTACGTCATCATTCACGCTGTATCCTCTTACTTTAGTATTGGTATTGGATAGCCTGATTCCTCCTAAAATGATGATCTTATCATTCAGTTTGTACGTTGCCATTCCATAAGCATCTGCATGTTTTTCAAACACATCAAAGTTTCTTCCTAATGCTTTATTGTATTCCAGTGCTTCGGAATCAGCAGTATTGATCTTCAGATTACCCTGATTCTGATACCAGAACTGATTCATTCCATTGGTGGAAAGTACGGGTCCGAAAGTATTGCCGATGTGTGCATTCATTTCACTTAAATATTTTGGTCCGTTGGACTGTGTTGTGATATATTGTGAGAAATCAGACAGAAGAGGCGATGTTCCGTTGTTCCAGTTGTAGAAAATATCAGAGAATTTTGCATTACGTTCTTTATCTCTGTATTTAAAACCATACTTTAAATTCAGTTTATCAGAGGCATTGATCTCATGGTTAAAAGCTGCAACAATTTTATCCTTTTCTTCTACAAAAACTTTGTAAAATTCAAGATCCGTAAATCTCATCTGGGAAGCATCCATTTTAAAGTTCGGATCGCTGTAGAAACCAAATAACGCATCAGGATTTTTATAATCTAATTTTCCACCATCAGCTTTCCAATAAGCTCTGGGGCCATTTCCATGGTCTGAAATATAATCAGGATTGATGCCTACACCAGATTGAGTGTACTTGATGACATAATATGAGTTGTTCTGTTTGTCAGGAATATTCCCATACTTGAATTGGTTGTCGTAGTAAGATAAATCCCAGTCGATTTTTCCTTTATTGAATTGATGAACCGCTCCCAAAGAAACAGAAGTAAGCTCCGTTATCAGTAAATTGTGGATATTCTGGAGCTCTACTCTTGCTGTATTATTAGCACTGCTGAATTTATCAAAACGGATTCTGTGTTTATAATGGGTCTCGTCATCCGATAAGGTACCATACATTCCTTTTAAATAGAAAGTCGTTTTTGGAGATAGTACGTATTCGAAAGCAGTATTGATCCCTGTTGTTTTTCTGACTCCGTTATAATCACGAAGTTCCAGTCTGAAAACTCCTTCATCGCCACTTCTTCTAGCCTCAAAATTATCTGTAGACCAGTTTCTTATGAAATGCGCAAAGTTGAATAAATACCCGAACTTTTTATCCTTCGTTCTTCCCCCATACAAAAATCCAAGGTTGTAAACGCCTTTATCAGCTTTGGCATTGTAACCACTTCCTATGGTCGCTTTGAATTCTGTTTTCATCGGTGGGGTTTTGGTAATAAAATTGACACCGCCGCCTATTCCGTCAGCTTCCATATCTGGGGTAAAAGACTTGTTTACATGTACATAGGAGATCAGTTCTGTAGGAAAGAAATCAAATGCCGTAGCTCTGGAAGTCGTTTCTTCCTCTGCGGTGGGAAGTCTGTTTCCATTAATGGTTGTGGATGCCCAGAATGGCGGAAGTCCTCTCAGGGACACAAATCTTCCTTCTCCCTGATCCCTTTCAATAGAAACTCCTTGTACACGCTGTACGGTTTCTGCTGCATTTCTGTCCGGTAGCTTTCCGATTCCGTCAGAAGCGATGACATTGGTGATATTAATGGCATTCTTCTGAAGGTTTAAAGCTCTCGCTTCCGTATTTTTTAACGTTCCGGTAACGACAATTTCGTCAATATTTTTTCTCGGTTGAGATAGTTTGATAATTCCTAAGTCAACCGTTTGTTCCGGTTTAAGATCTACATTGATATCTGAAGATTCATAACCGATGTAGCTGATTTGTAAAGTATATTGGCCTTCTTTAATATCGTTGATGGTAAATTTTCCTTCAATATCAGTTGTTATATTTTTAAATAAGCCTTTTATTTTGACGGTGGCCCCGGGGAGAGGCTGGCTGTCGTCAAGCACAGTTCCTATAATTAACTGTTTTTGCGCTGTAACAAAGACTATGAAACAGACAAAAACAAGGGTAAGTAATTTCTCTAATTTTGTTTTCATTTTTACATATATTAAATTTTTTATGCAAATCACGCTAATAATTTTAATATATATAAATATTTTGTATTAAGTATTGTTTAACAAATAAGCCAGGTTTGTTACGCTTTTTTTACTTTAAAACCAATATAAGTTAACCTTTGAAAATTCAAGAAAACAAGCTTTAAAGTGACTGTTTCAACGTTTTTAGTAAATATTTCCTAACAATAAAAGGAATTGAAATCGGTTGAAAATTGGTCTGTTTTAGTTCATATTTCGTTCATCTTGGAAGAATGACGAAAATCAAAAGTTGCATATTTGTAAACTTTTGTATGCTTCAGAAAATCAAAATTAAAGCATGATGTAAAATTGAAATATGATTTAAACGCAAAGTTTAATAATTATAATATCACATTATAAGTGTGCAAAGGTTACGACGTTGTCGTTAAAGAAGCTTGATTATTATATGTGTATTTATAAGGAATCTACACTACAATTGTCATTCTGAATGAAATGAAATGTAATGAAGAATCTCGCGTTATTGAATGCAAATAAGAGATTTTTCCTTCGTCAGAATGACAAAAGCAAATAATAAAAAACTTTGCGTTAAAAAAATGAAATAGTTAAGCAGTATAAAAATAAAGAACAAGCATCACACAGCTCTCATCACTGATGCTTACCGGAACGTGAGGAAACTTTCCGTTGAAATACAAAGAATCTCCTTCTTTTAAAATGACTTCTTCATTATCAATCACATATTTCACTTCTCCCTTCAGAATATATTTAAATTCCCAGGCATCCGTAATGACCTTTTCCCTTTTAGAATTAGGTTCTAGAGTCAATAATACAGCTTCAAATCCTAAAGAATGAAGGCTCTTGCTGAAGATGTGCATATATCTGAATCCCTCAGCTTCCACTTCTTTTTCAATGATTTGCTGGCTTTCCTTTGGAACATAGATGAATTTGGCGTTGGACTTTTTCTCAACCCCTTCAAAAAAATAACTGGCATCAATCTCCAGCGACTGAATCAGATCCAATAACACAGGCAGCGAAGGAATCGTTCTTCCGTTTTCAATTCTGGAAACAAGTCCGTTGCTTACATTCGCTTTGAAGGCCAGCTCATTAATGGTTAAATTATTCTTTTTTCTAATATCCTTTAATCTCTTGCCGATACCTATTAAAAAGTCATTCATACTGTGTGTAATTTAACCTGAATTATTTTTTCATCATTCTATTAAAGCAAAGGTAATATTATTCTATAGAGTTTAGGTACAGGAGGGAATCAATTCATTGAAAATTATTATTTGCTACTTGACTCTCTGATATTCCTCGCTTTTTCTCCCCAGGAAAATTTCCCTATTTTTGTAAAACTCCTTATTTCATCTATGAAAAAAATTATTCTTATCGAAGACGAAACCAGTGTAGTATCTTTTATAAAAAAGGGACTCCAGGAAAACGGATATGAAATTTCTGTAGCTTTTGACGGCCGTACAGGAGTTCAGCTGGTGCAGGCTAACGATTTTGATCTGGTAATTTTAGACATTATGCTTCCGGAAATGAACGGTCTGGATGTGTGCAAAGAAATAAGAAAAACCAATCAGAGCGTTCCTATTTTATTTCTGACTGCTTTGGGAACTTCTGAAAATATTGTTCTCGGATTGGAAAGCGGAGGAGACGATTATCTGGTGAAGCCATTTAAATTCATTGAGTTGGTTGCACGTGTAAAATCCCTGCTAAGAAGGAGCAATAACAATGGTCCGCAGGAAATTGCTGAACCGGAGCCGGATAATGAACATATATTCCAGTTTTCGGATCTGATGGTGAATGATTATACCAAGAAAGTAACCCGTGCCGGAGAAGAGATTTCTCTTACTTCCACAGAATATAAACTGCTGCTGTATTTCCTGAATAATCCTGAAAAAGTAATTTCAAGAGCAGAAATTCTGGATGCGGTCTGGGGAGTAAACTATGAACTGGGAACCAACGTGGTAGATGTTTATGTCAATTATTTAAGGAAAAAACTGGACAGCCAGGATGATAATAAACTGATTCATACCGTGATAGGAATGGGTTATGTGTTGAAAAAGACATAATGAATGTTTAACAGAGTCATTACAAATCAAACCAAAACGATGGTACTTTTGATGTTGGTTTTTACCGCCATCATTTTGCTGTTCAGTGGTTTGGTGTATTTTTCTATCGTTAATTTTTCACATCAGAGGTTTTATGAGCTGCTGAAGATAAGGACAGCGACCATTGTTCAGATCGAAAAAAGTAAAGATCATCTCGACCTTCCTGAAAACTATATTCTCAGCAACCTGAATGATGAGGAACTTCCGATGGAAAAAGACTATGTTTTTGCGGTTCCTGCCGATTCCAATTTCAAAAAAATATCTCAGGAAGTTCATATCCCCGATTATTTCTTTAAAAATATTATCAGAGAAGGAGAATCCAATTATAATGACGAAGAATTCTATTATATAGGACAAAGTTTCAGATATGATGATAAAGATTATATTGCCATCGCTTCTGCCAAAAACCATTATGTGGTTTATTATCTGGGCTTTTTAAAGAGAACACTGCTTACCTGTATCGTACTGTCTCTGTTTTTTAGTATGATTTTTTCTTTTTATCTGTCCAAAACCTTATTCAGGCCGATCTTAAAAATTACAGGAAAAGTAAAAGAAATCAGTTCTGAAAACCTTCACTTAAGATTGGAATCACATCCTGATAATAAAGAGCTTAATGAGCTGGTAGATACCTTTAATGATATGCTCAACCGCATTGAAACGTCTTTTGAAACCCAGAACCACCTGATTGGCAATGTTTCCCACGAATTGAGGACACCTCTTACATCCATTATGGGGGAAGCCGACGTTGCCCTTTCCATCAGCAGAACGGCTGATGAATACAAAGAAACCCTCGGAATCATTCTGGATGAAGCTGAAAAGCTGGATAAAAAGATTAAAGCCCTCTTAATGATTGCCCAAACCGGATTCGACGGGAAAATCCAGAAAATGGATAAGGTGAGAATTGATCAGCTTCTTTGGGACGTTATTGAAACTTTAAGGAGAATTGACTCCCGAAACAATATCTATCTGGATATCAGCATGCTTCCCGATAATCCTAAGAAATTAAAAGTTCAGGGGAATGAGCAGCTACTGCATCTTGCAGTGGCTAATATCATCAGTAATGGCTGTAAATATTCTAATTTTCAGCAGGTTAAAGTCTCTCTTGGCGCCACCAATACAGATGTCTACATCATTATAAAAGACAACGGGATCGGAATTCCTGAAGTGGAAATGAATAAAATCTACGATCCGTTTTTCAGAGCTTCCAATACCAATAATTATGAAGGCTACGGAATCGGACTTCCACTGGCAAGAAATATCGTCAGAATGCACCACGGTGAACTGATTGTAAGCTCTCACGAAAATCAGGGAACAACGGTACAGATGCGTTTTCCTAATTTCTACAGCACTCAGAAGGGCGAACAAGCCAAAGTGTAAACCAGAATAACAATAGGCAAAATCGCAAATTGACGAAAAAGCGAAATGGCAAAATGCAAAAGAGCTTTTCGGCATATTAACTCCTGTTAACAATTTTCTAATCTCATTTTAATCTCTTTAATCACATTTTAATTCCATTCCAAAGATCTTCTAATATGGTCGTTCTAGTTTTGTATCATCAAAAAAGATAAACACAATACAAAATAATAAGAACATGACTAAAACAATTTTAATTGCAACAGATTACTCTCTTGAGTCATTGAATATATTGAAAAAAGTACTTAAAGAGAAAGAAGCAGCAGAAGATCAGAACCAATATAACATTCTTCTTACTTCCGGCTATGATTCCGGAGATTCTATCAGAGATCTTTTGTTCAGTACCAAAACATCGATATTCAATAAAATAAGACCTGCGGAATTTTGTGATGCTTTGGGAATTATCAGCAATAAATATCCCCATCTGGTCAATAAAATCATCTGCGACATTTTTACAGGAAGTTTCCAGAGAACATTCAACCAATATGTAAAGGCGGAAAACATTGAGGAAGCTTATTATTCTTCATCCATCAAAAGCAGAGGAAACGGAAAATTCGATCTGACTCCTTATATCAGGAAATGCAAAGAACTCAAATCTCATGAAATTACGGTCGAAGTAAGAGAAAAACTTCCGGAAAGAGGAAGGCTGGCAGAGATTTTTGTAGAAGTCTGAAAATTAAACACAATTTAAAAAAATAAAAAATGTTAAGAAATTATAGTAACAGCAGAACATTGGGAGACAACATCAGGTTGGGAACGCTGACTGCCTTCACGGCAGGTACTATAAACATTGCTTCCCTGTTGATATTCCTCTCTTTTACGTCAAACGTAACAGGACATTACGCTATTTTAGCGGCAGAAATCAGTAAAGGAAACTGGACACAGGTAGGAGTTGTAGGAGGATGGATCTTTTTGTTCTTCTTCGGAAGCTTCCTGTCCAACTTTATTGTTATCAATTTTAATAAGAAAAGTAAATATTTCGCCCATGCCATGCCGATTGTGCTGGAAATCATATGTCTTTTGTTTGTAGGAATATACGGACAGTTTTATTACCAGAAAACATTGGAAGAAACAGAATATTTAGTGGCATTGATGCTTTTTGCCACCGGACTTCAGAACGGTCTTACCGCAAGTATTTCCAACTTCTCTGTGAAAACGACCCACCTTACCGGAACCACTACCGACCTGGGAATTCTGGTATCCATGTTTACCCAGAAAAAATACAGAAAAAACGGAGAGCTGATTGGCAGGGCAAAACTTCTCATGAGTATTATGCTTGCTTATGTAATGGGCGCTGTATTCTCGGGGTTAACATATTATTATCTGGAATTCAGAGTATTCTATGTAATCAGCATATGTCTTCTGATTGTCATCGGATATGATGCTTATAAAATTCATATTCGTCATTTCAACACGAAATACAGATACAGCAGGATTTATAAAAAACCTAATCTCTTTGCTTATCTGTATGATAAAATCCACGGAATTCCTAAAAGAGAAAAGAAAAGAAAGCTTGTCTTTGAGGATTAAAATATAAAACACACTATTAATTTTTTGTATAAACTAGCTGTAAGTGCCCTTATTTTATCATAGAATAGGGGCATTTTTCTTAAAAATTAATTTAATTATATAAAAATGACTTGTTTTTGTCCTGTTTTTAACGATTGTTGAAATAAAGATTTCCGGATTGGAGCAATAAACTTGCTAACGCCCTTCATTACAAACATTAAAAAAACCGGTTGGGGATAAATAGGCAAAAATGTTGATAATTAAATATTAAATCACGATTTTAGTATTTTAATTCCCGTTTTCATTGACTATTTTTGTAAGTTGATTTACGTTTTTATGTCAGATATTATTCAGCTTTTACCGGATCATGTAGCCAACCAAATTGCAGCAGGAGAGGTGGTGCAGAGGCCTGCATCCATCGTGAAAGAACTTTTGGAAAATGCTATTGATGCAGATGCAACGAAAATTGAACTGATCATCAGAGATGCCGGGAAAAACCTTATTCAGGTGGTGGATGACGGAAAAGGAATGTCTGAAACAGATGCCCGTATGGCGTTTGAAAGGCATGCTACCTCCAAAATCAAAGGAACTGAAGATATCTTTAAGATAGCCACCAAAGGATTTCGTGGTGAAGCGCTGGCTTCTATAGCGGCAGTTTCCCAGGTGGAGCTCAGAACAAAACAGAAGGATACTTCCATTGGTACCAATATCTATATCGAAGGAGGGGTTTTCCAGTTTCAGGATCCGGTTCAGACAGCAGACGGATCAAACTTTTTAGTAAAAAACCTTTTCTATAACGTTCCTGCAAGAAGGAAATTTTTGAAAAATAATAATATTGAATTCAGACACGTAATTGATGAATTTCAGCGTGTTGCACTAGCCCATGAGAACCTTGAGTTTTCCCTTTTTCATGATGATGAAGCTGTTTTCAGACTGAGGAAAGGGAGCCAGATGCAGCGTATTGTGGATGTTTTCGGAAGAAAGCTTCAGCCGCTTCTGATTCCTATTAAAGAAGACATTATCTGGTGTAAACTTCATGGTTTTGTTGCCAAACCTGAAGGGGCCAAGAAAGCAAGAGGCGAGCAGTTCCTTTTTGTTAACGGAAGATACTTCAGAAGTCCATACTTCAATAAAGCAGTACAGGAAGCTTTTGAAGGCTTGCTTCAGCCTGGATATGTGCCATCCTTTTTCCTTTTTCTGGAACTTGATCCGGAGAAAATAGATGTGAACATCCACCCACAGAAAACTGAAGTGAAATTTGAGGACGAGCATCTTATTTTTGCTTTGCTTCGTTCAACCATTAAGAGATCTTTAGGAATTTATAATGTTTCTCCAAGTCTGGATTTCGACAGAGATCCCGAACTGGATGAAATGATGAATAAACCGATTCCGAGCAAAGGAAATGGAGGAGGTTCCGGCGGAGGTGTTTTCAAAATGCCGGAAATCATTGTAGACAAAGACTATAATCCGTTTCTGGAAGAGAAAAATGTAGTACATCCGGAGGAAATTCAGAACCTTACGGAAATGTACCATCAGAATATTACAGCAGAGCCTTCAAAGATTAACCTGTTTGAAGATGAGGATTTTGATGAAGATCTGATGAGGCTTCCCAATGGATACTGGCTTTTTAACAAAGGAGATGTTACTTTAATGCTGGATTTGGGAAGAATGCACAGACTGTTGGTTTCTGAAGGAAACAAATCCACCAGAAAATCAAGCACAAACAGCCATGCTCTTCTTTTCTCCCTGGAGTATCATATGAATGAAATCGAAAAGACAAAATACAATTCGATCAAAAAATATTTGCCGGAATTGGGGTTTGACATGAAAATTGCTCATGAAAGTGTACTTCGAATAGATTCACTTCCGGAAGGACTGAAAGAAACCCAGGCCATGAAGTTCCTGGAGAACCTTTTTGAGATCCTTGATTACAAGACGGAAGAAGAATTCATGCAGTATTACCATAACCAATGGAATAAAATGCAGTCGAAATCCAGATTTGACTTTATTTATAAAAAAGATGCGGAACAGCTTATTAAAGACTTTACAGCATTAGGCTTCCCGGAATTTTTGCCGGATGGCAAAAGATGCTTTTATGAAGTTCCGTTTAATGACTTTAAAAACAAATTTTAAAAAATATGTTTAACAATATACCACCCATTACAAGGAACATAATTATTATCAACATTATTGTTTATTTGGTTGCTAATTTTATGCTTCCGAATTTATACGATACACTTTCTGGGTTTTATCCATTCTCTCCCAATTTTAAATCCTGGCAGGTTATTACCCATATGTTTATGCACGCTCCATTTAGAGAGCCTGGGGGTATAATGCATATTTTATTTAATATGTTTACATTATTTAGCTTTGGACCTATTCTGGAGCAAACATTGGGAGATAAAAAATATCTGATACTATATTTCGCAAGTGGACTAGGCTCGTTTTTCTTATTCAATCTTTGGAATTTTGTAGAAGCTCAGCAAATTATTTCTGGTTTACAAGATATGGGACTTAGCGCGGCCGAAATTTATCCAAAAGCCGCACTTGATTATGTGGGAAGTCTGAAGATCAGTGCTACAACAGTTGAAGGACAGGAATTATCCAGTCAATATTATAACCTGCTTATATCTCGTATGATGGGTGCTTCCGGCGCTATTTTCGGAGTAGTAGCTGCTTTTGCCACATTATATCCGGATGCAAAAATTGGAATCATGTTTATTCCTGTTCCAATAAAAGTAAAATATCTTTTACCAATTATTGTTGTCATTTCAATATATCTTGGGGTGTCAGGAAACGGAGGAGGCATTGCCCACCTTGCTCACGTAGGAGGAGCTTTGGTTGGATGGCTTTTGGCAAGGATATGGAAAAAGCATTTATACAGATTCAACTAAAGTAACATTGTGAAGATTTTCCGACTCATAGTATTGATTATCCATCTGGGAATTTTGTTTCTGCTGCTGGGTACTTTACTGAACGGTTACGTACCGCCAAAGATTTTTCCATGGTTTAATCTGCTATCATTAGGATTCCCGGTTCTTATGATTCTGTATATCATCCTGACCATATTCTGGGTATTAAGCTGGAAAAAAAGGGCTTTTGTATTTATGTTGGCGGGTTTGGCATTTATGAATCCTGTAAAACGTTGGGTTAACTATTCTGATCAGAAAGGAAACGCTGAAATAAAAGTGATTTCTTTTAATACAAGGGCTGGCAGAATAGGAAACAAAGAGGTCGGACCGTACCTGAAATCTCAGGATGCGGATGTTATTCTTTTACAGGAGGATGCAGGTATTAAATATCAGTTTGATGGCTATCAGAAAGCAAATCCAGGTGGAGGTTTAACGATTTTAACCAAGCACAAAATCATTAACCAGCAGATTATTGATCCTCAAGATGAAGAAGTAAGAATTCCCGGTGTGCTGGCTGATATTGAAATTAAAGGCAAAACCTACAGGTTCATTGATGTCTATCTCAATCCTTTTCGCTTTCAAAAAGATATGGTGAGGCTTAATGGAAATACTGATACCGACGAACAAAAAATAAAAGATGTTGTTAAAAGGCTGATTCCCACCTTTAAAAAACATCAGGATCAGGTAGCGCTTATTCGTGCAGTAATTGACAATTCGCCTTACCCTGTTATCCTTACAGGTGATTTCAATTCTGTACCCAATTCTTACGAATATTATCATTTATCTGATGGGCTTGACGATGCATTTCTGACTGCAGGAAAAGGAAGTGCAACCAGTTTTCACGATTATAAATTCCCCATCAGGATCGACTATATTTTTTCTTCAAAGTCATTAAAGGCAATATCTTACGAAATTGACCGTTCTGTAAGTATTTCAGATCATTATCCTGTCGCAGTAACATTTTCTACGGAGAATAAATAATCATAAAAAGAGTTAAAATTGTTTGCTTGGTAGGGTTTTTGTTGAAAGAAAATCGTACCAAGACCGTTTTTTCATGAAGTCGAACCAGATATTACTATTTATACATATCGTTGTTGCTGTTTTGCTGTTATGCACATTGGGGAATGCATGGATTCCACCAAACATTTTAGGCAACCTGAATCTTCTGTCTCTTGGTTTTCCTTATCTGATACTGGCACATGTAATTCTAACGCTGATCTGGATCTTCAAAAAAGAAAAAATAGCCATTGCTTTTGTATTAGGTACATTTATTTTCTATAATCCGATCAGACGATGGATCAACTTTTCCCCAAAAACAGAAAATTTAAAAACAATCCGTGATATTAAGGTATTGACTTTTAATGTGAAATACGGAGAATATGGCTGGGATAAAGTAAAAGATTATATCAAAGCACAGGATGCAGACATTATTCTGGTACAGGAAAAAGATACAAACCGTGTTATAAAACGTGATCTTATAAAATACCCGTCGGTTATTCTTAAAACCAAGCATAAAATTGTAAGACAAGCAGAGCTTATTGACGAAAAAGCCCGCGGAAATTCATTTTATGCTGATATAGACATTAATGGAAAAGTAATCAGAATTATTAATGTGTATCTTGAACCTTTCAGACTTCATAAATCTATGTTTACAAAACTTGATAAACTAGGTTTGGGAAATGTTTCAACGTTACTTTCTCATATGACTCCTACATTTCAGGCACATGAAGACCAGGTAAAAAGAATCAGAAAAATGATCGATTTATCACCTTATCCTGTTATTCTGGCCGGAGATTTTAATTCTGTTCCCAATTCATATGAGTATTATAACCTTGGAAAAGACCTTCAGGATGCATTCCTGGTAGCCGGAAAGGGCAGTGCCAGCAGTTTCCATGATTATAAAGTACCTTTGAGAATTGATTATATTTTCAGTTCGAAATCAATCATTCCGCTAAGCTATAAAGTAGACCAGTCTGTGAAATTATCGGATCACTATCCTGTAATTGCGGAATTTCTATTAAATTAGTTCCATGAAAAATTTACTGGCTGCGATTTTTATTTTTATCATTCTTTTTACTGCTTGTTCGAAGAAAGAATCACCGGGATTCGGGGCTGAGCAGGAAGTTAAAATAAGTTATGATACTACTGCTGTAGATTCCTTTTCTACAGGAGCCGTTTCAGTGGATATTGCACGCAAAATACGAATGTCTTCTCCCCAGTATATTGATTCGGTAAAACAGGCTAAAAAGCTTCAGGACGAAGAAAATAAAATTAAAGCCGAGCTTGAAAAAGAAAATAAAGCAAAACAGGAAGAAGAAAAGAAAAAAGCAGAAGCCGAAAAGAAGCTAAAGACAGCTGAAAAGACGGCTGTGCAGGAAACCAAATCAGAATAAATCCAGATTCCATTAAAAAATAAACAATATGAAAAAACAAATTTTAGCTGCAGTGGTGATCTCAGTATTCACGGTAGCATGTACAAAATCAACAACAAAAACAGAACAGGTAGAAAATCCTGACGGATCAGTTACAACTACAACCACTACCACTACAGAAACACCGAACGTTGTGGATACTGCAAAGATCAACAATGCTAAAGAAGATGTGAAAGCTAAGGTAGATGAAGCAGGTAATAAGATTGATGATGCCGCGCAGAAAGCAAAAGATAAAATTGATGCTACTGCAGATAAGACAAAACAGGATCTTAATAAAGTAGGGCAGGACGCCAAAGAGGCCGCGAAAAAAGGAGCTTCGAAAGTTGAGGAAGCTGCCAAAAAAGTGCAGGAAGATCTAAGTAAATAAATAATAAAAAAGCCGTAGTTCAACAGAATTACGGCTTTTTATTTATGATTTGTGAATAGAGTTTCTTAACGCAAAGTTTCTGTTTTGATACCGTACTATTTCGAGAGAGCAAAAGTTGAATCAATAGGTTGATTCTAACGAAGTATACGTATAGCCATTACGACTAATAAGTGGCGAAGTTGCCATATTCTTAGCCTCCTTAAATATTCGGATTACTAATTCTTTGCTTTTTAAAAAAAACTTTATTTATTCATTTCCAGCAACGGATCAATATATTCTCTGTCATTGCTTAGCCTTGGTACCTTATTCTGTCCGCCCAATTTCCCTTTAGCTTCCAGCCAGTGATAAAACAGATTTTCTTTAGCGATATGTACAATCGGCCTTTTCAGAGTCATATTGTTGTATCGTTTCGCCTCATAGTCTGAATTGATGGTCTTTAAATGCTTGTCAAAAGCATCAATAAAATGGTCCAGATTATCCGGGTGCTGGCTGAATTCAAAAATCCATTCATGGGCGCCTCCTTCGTTTCCTTTCATGAAAACCGGTGCTCCCGTGAAATCTGTGATCTGTGCTCCCGTTGCTTCGCAGGCTTTTGCAAGAGCAGATTCTACATTGGTAATCATCAGTTCTTCCCCAAAAGCATTGATATAGTGCTTTGTCCTTCCTGTTATTTTTATTCTGAACGGATTGATTGAAGTAAAGACAACGGTATCGCCAATCAGGTACCTCCAGAGTCCTCCATTGGTGGTGATCACCATTGCGTAGTTTTTCCCAACTTCCACATCTTCCAGGCTTACGACCTTAGGATTTGAAAAATGGAACTGATCCATTGGAATAAACTCATAAAATATCCCATAATCCAGCATTAAAAGCATCTCATCACTGTCTGGTCTGTCCTGGATACCGAAGAAGCCTTCGGAAGCATTATAAATTTCGTAGTAATTGATGTTTTTTCCGATGATCTGTCTGAATTGTTCCCTGTAGGGCTTAAAGCTGATTCCACCGTGAAAAAACACCTCTAAATTAGGCCACAGCTCCGAAATACTTCCTACATTGGTTTCCTTTAATACTCTTTGCAGAAGAACCATCATCCAGCTTGGTACTCCAAGAATGCTTCCCACATCTTCATTTTTTACTTCAGAAGTAATTGCTTTAAGCTTGCTTTCCCATTCTCCCATCAAGGAAACTTTCTTGCTGGGTGTGGTGGTAATTTCTACCCAAAAGGGAAGGTTATCAATAAGGATGGCGGATAAATCTCCAAATTTTGTATTAAAATCCGCATAAAGCTCGGAACTTCCGCCTAAGCGTAAATTTTTATAATTAAAAAGCTGGTTTTCGGGATGGTTGTTGGCATAAATCGAAACCATGTCTTTTCCGGCTTTCATGTGGCAGTATTCAAGGCTTTCGGCAGAGATCGGAATGAATTTGCTTTTAGCATTGGTGGTACCCGATGATTTGGCAAAATGTTTAATAAGTCCCGGCCAGCTTACGTCTTTATGTCCCTGTCTTGCTTTTTCAATAAAAGGCTCCATTTCTTCATAGGTAACAATAGGAACTTTGTTTTTAAAATCCTGATAACTTGAGATAGAATTGAATCCGTATAATTTACCATATTCCGTATCTTCCGCATGAAACAGCTGAGAAAAGAGTATACCTTTCTGAGTTTCAATCGGATGGTCTATAAAATTCTGTATCTGATCAATCCTTTGACGGATAAACCAGTTAACTACGGTATTGAAAAGTGCTTTGGTTGCCATTTCAACAAATATAATGATATTTGAATTTTCAGAAAATTTTTTACGGTATTAAATAAAAAAACCGTTACAAAATTTGTAACGGTTTGGTATTTAGTTGATTGCTTGTTAGCAATATTCGTCGTATGCTGCCTGAAGATTTGCTGCGATAGCTCCTGCAGGGTTTCCTTCAATGTGATGTCTTTCCAGCATGTGAACCAATTCACCATCCTTGAAAAGTGCTACACATGGAGAACTTGGAGGGAATGGAGCAAGGTGTTTTCTTGCTTCTACTACCGCTTCAGTATCAAATCCTGCAAATACAGTCGTTAAATGATCTGGTTTTTTATCTCCTGTCAAAGAGTATACTACTCCTGGTCTTGCAGCACCTGCCGCGCAACCACATACAGAGTTGATAACCAATAATGTGGTTCCGGACTGCTTCAAAGCTTCCTCTACCTGAGCCGGAGTTGTTAAATCCTGAAAACCTTTATCTGTAAGCTCTGCCTTCATAGGCATTACTAAATCTGTTGGATACATATATTTTGTTTTTTATCCCTACAAAGTTAAGCAATTCTTTGCGTTTGTTCAATATATAAAAACTATCAATTGATTAGTCATATAAAATTAACTAACTATTAATATTGCAATAATATTCTAAAAAACATGAATTAACTATAGGAATATTGAAATATTATTATTAAATTTGAAATGATTCTGAAAAACAAACGACCGTGAAAAAAACATTTAAAGCTTTCCCTCAAGCAATCAACCACTTAAATACTCTCTGAAATATGGTAGTAGTTTAATTCTTTTTCAGTTTAGAATTAAAAACTGATCAACAAACTTTAATATCCAAAGAAAGTGAAGCCCGGAACTGAACAGTTCCGGGCTTCTAATCAAATCGATATGCAAAGGTTGTATATCCTAAGTTATGGAATGAGACATAGTTTTGCAGGATTGAGATCAACTCAAAATCCCAAAACCGATCACATTAAGAAAGGAGCTTTTTAGCCATCTCGGAAATACTTTTTCCGTCTGATTTTCCGGCTAATGCTTTTGATGCAACTCCCATTACCTTCCCTAAATCTTTAACGGATTCAGCTCCGGTTTCAGAAATAATATTTTTCATTTCTGTTTCCAATTCTTCAGCAGAAAGCTGTTTGGGCAGAAACTGCTCGATAACTTTCATCTGAGCATCTTCTACTTCTGCAAGATCATTTCTTCCCTGTGCAGTAAATTGGTCGTAAGAATCCTTACGTTGTTTTACCATTCTCTGAAGAATAGCAATTTCCTGTTCTGCTGTTACTTCGGCACCGATAGCCTCTGTTTTAAGCAGTAATATCTGAGATTTCACAGCACGAAGAGAATCCAAAGCCACTTTGTCTTTAGCTCTCATTGCTGTTTTTATAGCTTCGTTTATGGTATTTTCTAAACTCATGGTTTGTTTGCTTTTGGCTTCTGGCAGTTGGCTGATAGCTTTTATAATGGTCTCGAAAGCCATTTGCTAGTAGCCAGCTGCCAATAGCAATTTAGTCTACATCTTTATTTAAAAATCTGTTTTCTCTGATCTGCATGGATCCGTTGTTATCAGACAGGTAAGTATTGATGTTCTGGTCTGAAGCATTGTTTCCGTCAATTGAGATGTTTTTTCTTTTAAAAGCCGGAATAGATTCGAATTCACTTGTGCTGTCAAAATTCTGGTAGCGCGAGTTGAATTCTTTTAATTTATTTCTTCTTTCAATAACTCTATCCTGATCAATCGTTTTATTCACGAAAGTGAATTCTGATTCTTCAGTTTTTGGAGTTTCAATTTCTGTTTTGTTTTCAAAAGCTGGCCTTGTTTCAACTTTTGGCTCTTCCTGTTTCTGGTAGAAAGTTTCAATCTTTTGAGCTGGTTCTGCTACAGCGGCATTTGTAGGTGTATTAAACTCTGCCTTTGGCTGTCCGAAATCCGTATTTGGTTCATTTCTGATAGGCTCATTTACAAAGAAACTGAATTCAACAGGCTTTTCATTTGAAAACGAGTTGTTAAAAGGAGTTCCCGATTGTGGTTCTTCTTTTTTATTTTCAAAATCAAATGAGAAAGACTGGATCTCAAGATCATTAGGATCTTCATTCTCTTCATCAATAGAGAATAAGCTGTATTCTTCTTCTCCTTCCTCCTCATTTCTCCAGTTCTGTTCAGGAGTATTTACCGTATCTTCCTCTTTATCAAAGAATTTTATTTCAGTTCTTGGCTGTTCTTCTTCAATAATCATTTTTTTTTCAGTAGACGTCACATTGAAAGGAGTGTCGTGTTCTTCGTCATCAAGTCTGAAAAGGTTTTTCCCGCCAAAATCATGCGTTGCCTCAGGAGCTGATTCTCTTTCTTCTCTTGTTTTGAAAGGAGAATTTTTAGGAGCCTCAAAACTGTCGTTAAGACTGATTCTGATTTTCTCTGTAGGTCCTGCAAACTTTTTATTGTCATTAGAGAATCCTGTGGCGATCACAAGAACGCTTACCGCATCTCCTAATTCTTCATCTGCACCTACCCCGAAAATGATATCCGCTGTGTTTCCAGCTTCTTTCTGAATGTGGTCCATGATAATACCGATCTCATCCATAGTCACTTCTTCAGCACCACTTCTGATCAATAACAATACGTTTTTAGCACCTGTAATCTTATTATCATTCAATAATGGGGAATCAAGTGCTTTTCTTACCGCTTCTTCAGCTTTATTTTCACCTGAAGCTGTTCCTGTAGACATCAATGCAGTACCTGAATTCTGAAGTACAGACTTAGCATCTCTAAAGTCAATGTTTACATCAAAGTAACCGGTAATAACCTCTGCCATACCTTTGGCAGCATTGGTTAACACTTCATCGGCTTTTGAGAATCCCTGCTTGAATCCAAGGTTTCCGAATTGCTGTCTTAGTTTATCATTGTTGATGACAATAAGTGAGTCAACATTGTTTCTTAATTTATCAAGACCGTTTTCTGCCTGTTCCAGTCTTCTTTTCCCTTCAAAGCTGAAAGGAACGGTAACAATACCTACGGTAAGAATTCCCATGTCTTTCGCTACTTTAGCAATGACAGGAGCGGCTCCGGTACCTGTACCACCACCCATTCCGGCAGTGATGAACACCATTTTGGTGTTTTGACCCATAGCAGCTTTGATATCTTCAATACTTTCGATGGCTGATTTCTCACCAACTTCAGGATCGGCACCAGCTCCAAGACCCTCTGTGATAGAAGTTCCCAACTGAACTTTATTGGCTACCGGGTTATTATCTAAAGTCTGAGCATCCGTATTGCAAATCACGAAATCTACTCCGTGGATTCCTTTCTCGTACATGTGCTTCAGAGCGTTATTTCCACCGCCCCCTACACCGATTACTTTTATAATGGATGAATTTCCTTTTGGTAAATCAAATGAAAATCCTTGTGTACCTATATTTTCCATAACTATACTTTTAATAATTGATAAGTGATAGATGATAATTGATGAATGATATTCGTCTTTAATTTAATAAATATTAATCTATTTCAGGTATCATTGATCATTAATCTTTTATCATTTATATTTATTTACTCTACTTCTTCAAAGAATTTTTTTACTTTTTCCATCAGCGACTGCCCGAAGGTCAGTTTCGCTTTTCTGTTCTCTTGCTTTTCATTTTCGAAAGACTGCTGCTCCTGAACCGGGGCTGCCTGCTGAACAGGTTGAGCTGTTTCTGTCTGTGCTGCAGTAACTTCCGGTTTTGGCTGCTCTGTAACAACTTCTACAACTTCGTCAATATTCTGCTTTTTATCTCTGATCTTTAAACTCTCCATCAGTAATCCGATAGAGGTAGCAAATTCAGGGCCTTTCAGGTATTGATTTTTATCATTGGCGATATATTCATTCGCAAAACCGATTCTGCTGTCAAAACCTGTCGTATAATTGGCCAGCTGACGAAGATGTTTCAGATTTGAACCACCACCCGTAAGAACAATTCCGGCAATCAGTTTTTTCTTTTGTTCGAAAGCACCGTAAGCTTTTAGCTCTGTATTCACCATTTCCAAAACTTCTTCTACTCTCGCATTGATGATCTGAGCCAGAGTTTTTAAAGAAATTTCTTTGTCCGGTCTTCCGTGAAGCCCGGGAATAGTTACAAAAGTACTGTCTTTTTCTAATTCGGGAACAGCCGAACCAAACTTTACTTTCAGTTGTTCTGCATGTTTCTCTATGATGGAACAGCCTTCTTTGATATCTTCGGTAATAATTCCGCCTCCGTATGGAATCACACAGGTATGACGGATGATATTATCTTTAAAGATCGCAATATCTGTTGTACCACCACCAATGTCAACAATGGCTACACCGGCTTCTTTTTCTTCTTTTGTAAGGACAGCTTCTGAAGATGCCAATGGCTCTAAAGTAAGGGCTTCCATTTCTAATCCGGCTTCACGAACACATCTTGCAATATTTCTGATGCTGCCCATTTGCCCAACTACAACGTGGAAGTTGGCCTCTAAACGTTTTCCGTGCATTCCGACAGGTTCCTGAATTTCCCCCTCGGAATCCACTTTATATTCTTGAGGAAGTACGTGGATAATTTCTTCTCCGGGAAGCATAACCAGTTTTTTTACCTGATCTTTTAATGCTTCGATGTCGTCGTCTGTAATAAATTTGTCAGGATGTTCACGCATAATATAATCGGAGTGCTGCAGAGAACGGATGTGTTTTCCTGCAATACCTACCGTAACTTTGCGGATAGGAACTCCGGCGCTGGATTGTGCTTCGGAGACTGCAGCCTTGATTGAATTAATGGTTTGTGAAATGTTATTCACAATACCTTTATGAACACCAAGACTCTTAGCTTTTCCTACACCGAGAACTTCTATCTTCCCGTGTGCATTCCTTCTTCCGACAATCGCGACTATCTTCGTTGTCCCGATGTCCAGACCTACTGAATACTCTTGATTTTCCATTTTATATCGATTTGATTTTTTCTACTTTTTATCTATAAGGATAGTTTCCTATTTGTGTATTAAATGCCCTGAGGGACTTATTCTATTTTTACTTTTGCCTTAGGCTTGGACTGCGCCTTGACGGGTGGCTTTTTCTCCGCTTTTTTGGTTTCTTTTGCTTGTCCTTTCGGTTTGGTAATCTCTTTCGGTTTTACCGAGGTGGAGCTGCTTTTTTTTACCGCTGCTATTTTGGGGTTTGCTTCCGTCTTTTTAGCGGCTGTTGGGGAAGGAACTTTTGCCAGTTCCATCTTTCCTGCCTTTAAAATACTGTCATTTTCTTTAAAATAAGGGTTTAAAGTAGTGACAATCTGATTCTGATATTTTACAGAAACCATGCTGTATTTCTGAGGGTCCTGATACACAAGGTATTTTTCCACAAACGTTTTAAATCCTCTTACTTTAAAATCAATATTATCAAGGTCTCCGATTTCAACTCTGTAGTTTCCTTCGCTGGTCAAAAGACTGTAACTGTCTTTACTTTTAGAGATTCCGATAAAATATTTTTTACTGAAATCATCTTTGTCAATCTTTTCTACCAGTTCTGCCAGTTTTTCATATTCATCCGGATGTACGTTTCCGGTTACCAGCATACATGGGTGTGAATAGGTTCTTGAAATTGGGAATTCAATTCCTTTTTCGTCCACATAAAAGTCTTTTCCATCTTTATTCAATCTGAAGACCGGAACCCTCTGTTTGATATCCAGGTTCAGTTTTCCGTTCAGGTTCAGATAAACATTGGCACTGTCTACTGCCGGTAAGGAATTGATCTTTTTTTCTAAAGCAGGAATATTAAGGTCGCCTACTTTCCCTGATGGGTTTTCTTTTTTTACAATCTCCCTGATGTCCTTTTCATCCACGAAATACACAGGTGTTTTCTCACTCATTTTTACAGAAATCTTATTGTCCGTAATCTGCTCACGGCTGAATCTCCTCAATGAGAAGCTCAGTAACAATCCCAGGATAATTACAGTGACAACAATTTTTAATATTCTGTATTTATTTTTCATATTTTTATTTTAACGCCTTTGCGAACGATTTTATATTTTTCTTCGCGAGCATTGCGTTTATATTCAAATTTTCTCGATCCAATCACAAATAGGGTCATACAGGGTGTCTATATTTCCTGCACCTACAGTAAGGAGGATGTCAAAATCTTTTTCTTTTATTTTTTCAAAAGCATCGGATAAAGCCGATACCTCTTTTTTATCTAATGTTACTTTCTCCAGCAGCCAGTTTGAAGTAATTCCCTCAAAATTTTCCTGCAGCTCTCTTGCAGGGTAAATATCAAGAAGAATGAGTTCATCCGCTTTGCTTAAACTTTCCGCAAATCCGTCTGCGAAATCTCTTGTTCTGCTGAAAAGGTGAGGCTGGAAGGTTACCAGAAGTTTTTTATCCGGATAAAATGTTCTGATTGAGCTCATTACAGCATTGATTTCTGTAGGATGGTGAGCATAATCGTCAATATAAATTTTACCGTTTTGATAAATATGTTTGGTATATCTTCTTTTAATTCCCTTAAAATTGGCAATGGCCTTTTTCAGCGTATCAAAATCTGCGCCTAAATTATGCAGAATAGCCAGTGCTGCAGTGGCATTTTCCACATTATGGATTCCCGGTATTTCCCAGACAAAATCTTTCACTGTTTCAGTGGGGGTATGGAAGTCAAAATAAATTTTATCATGTTCCATACGCAGGTTGTCTGAATAATAATCCGCGGGCTCATTGACTGCATAAGTCTGATGTCCTCTGCCAATCTCCAACCCTTTTCTTACAAAAAGTTGTTTGTCCTGAGGAACTAAAGCAGCAAACTGTCTGAAACCTTCTTCGATATGGTTCTTATCTCCGTAAATATCAAGATGGTCCGCATCTGTAGAGGTCACCACTGCCCAGTCCGGAGACAGGTTCAGGAAGCTTCTGTCGTATTCATCTGCTTCTACTACGGAATAGGTGGAACCGTTGTACAGGAAGTTGGATTTAAAGTTTTCAGAAATTCCTCCCAGAAAACATGAGAAAGGAAGGTCTGCTTCTTTACACAAGTGGGCCACAAGGGTAGACGTGGTGGTTTTCCCATGAGTTCCTGCAATGGCAATACAGTCTGTATTTTCAGTAATTAAGCCTAAAACTTTAGCACGTTTTAAAACTTCAAACTGATTTTGATTGAAATAATCCAATATTCCAAGCGTTTTGATCGCCGGAGTATAAATTACCAACGTGTCTTCTTTCTGAAGGGATATGATCCTTTCATCAATAAGGTCTTCAAAAACAATATCAATGCCTTCATTCATCAGATTCTGAGTAAGCTTTGTATTGGTTTTGTCGTAACCCAATACTTTTTTTCCGGACGCATTGAAATAACGTGCTAATGCACTCATTCCTATACCTCCGATTCCGACGAAGTAAAAAGTCTGATATGTTTGTAAAATGTTCATTTATATTTTAATCTTTAATAACTCTTTAATCAGTTCAGAGTTTTATTACTATATTTTGTATTATAAGGCTTTCATCAACTTACGCTAGTGACTCGTTAATGAATTAAATTTTAACGGTGTCAGGCTGAGCTTGTCGAAGCCTTTCCTAATTATTTTATTACGTTTAAAATCTCGTCTACAATCTCTTTTGCGGCATTTGGCTTGGCAAAATATTTCAGATTGTCCGACATTTCTTTTCTTACATTTTCATTTTCGCAGATTTCTGACAATGTATTCCAGAATTTTGCCTGCATTTCAGAGTCTTTCACCATTCTGGCTGCGTTTTTTTCAACCAGGTTCATCGCATTTTTGGTTTGATGATCTTCCGCTGCAAACGGGAAAGGAACCAAAAGCACCGGCTTTTGTGCTACAGCCAACTCTGAAATGGCAATAGCTCCGGCTCTGGAAACAATGATATCAGCAGCAGAGTAGGCCAGTTCCATGTCTTTGATGAATTCTTTCAAATGAACAGAAGATGGAAGCTGGAGGCTGGAAGACAATTCTCTGTAATCCAACTTTCCTGTTTGCCAAATTAATTGATACCCTTTTTCTTTCAGATTCTCAATATTTTCTTTCCAGGCATTATTCAATGTTCTGGATCCTAAAGAACCTCCTACAGAAAGAATCGTAAGTTTGTCTTTATCCAGTCCCATTTTTTCTTTTGCCTGAGCGGTATCCTGCATTCCTGAAACGATGTTCTCACGAATCGGATTTCCCAGAAACTTTATTTTCTCCGTTGGAAAACCTTCAACTTTAGGATAAGCTGTGAAAACGGCTTTCGCTTTCTTGCTTAAGATTTTATTGGTAACTCCTGCGTGGGCATTTTGTTCCTGAATAAAAATCGGAATTCCCATTTTACTCGCTTCATAAAGCGCGGGTCCACTGGCAAATCCTCCTGTTCCTACTGCAAAATCAGGAGCGAAGTTTTTGATAATCTTTTTAGATTTTGATAAACTTTTCAGAATCTTGAAAGGAAGTCCCAGATTGGAAAGCAGATTCCCCCTGTCAATTCCTGCGATATCAATTCCTTCTATTTTGTAGCCTGCCTGAGGAACTTTTTCCATTTCCATTTTCCCGTTGGCACCAATGAACAAAAATTCTGCATCAGGAAATCTTTTTCTGATCTCATCTGCAATGGCAATGGCAGGGAAGATATGTCCTCCTGTTCCTCCGCCGGATAATAATATTCTTAATTTTTTGTCCATTTTAAGCGATATCGTTTATTTCTGCTATACTTTGTTTTTTGCCCATTCCTTCTTCGTCATAAATCTGAATTCTTGAGCTTATATTTAAAATAATACCTAACTGTAAATAGGTCACCAGCATGGATGTTCCTCCATAACTGATCAAAGGCAGAGGCTGTCCTGTCACCGGGATAAGGTTGACAGCAACGGCTATGTTGACCGAAAGCTGGATAAAGATCATTACCCCAAGACTGAGCACTAGCAACGATCCGAAGAATGCCGGCATTTTACTGGCGATCATGACAATCCTTATCATCATGATCAGATATAAACTGATCAGGAAGGCGGCTCCTATCACCCCGTATTCTTCTACGATAACCGCAAAAATAAAGTCGGAGGCAGATTGAGGAAGCATTTGTTTCAATGCACTTTTTCCTGGCCCCATTCCGGTAATTCCGCCGTGTACAATGGCTGCTTTGGCCTGCATTACCTGATAATTTTTTGCTTTTACGCTTTCATCATCTACATCTGCTGTTTTGGCTTTGCTTGATGTAAAGGTTTCGATACGGCTCATCCATGTGTGAACACGGTTTCCACCTATCATATTGGTATTTAAAGCAATCAATAAAAAGAACACAATGGCTACAAATGATGCGGAGATAAATCCTGCAATGTATTTCCAGTGAAGCTGTCCTATGATAAGAACCACCACGGAAACCATTAAAATCATCAATGCTGTTGAACCGTTATCTTTGGCTACCAATACAAAAACAAGCAGGATAGGCCCAAAAATATACATGATATTCTCTATCGGAAGCCTTTCCCTGGTGATCTTTTTGGTCAGATACCTGCACAGATAGATGATCAGCATTAAAAAGGCAAATGATGAAGGCTGAAAAGAGATTGGTGTTCCCGGAATTTTCAGCCATCTGGAAGCACTTGCTCCATCAATGGTTTGTCCGGTGAACATAGTGACAATCAACAGAATAATCATCAGGCCGAGCAGGATACTGCTGAGCTTTCCTATGTATTCATATTTTATAGTTCCTACCAGTCTCATAATGGCTAGTCCCAGAACTACAAAGAACATATGTTTGATAACGTGGCCTGTTGTGGTCCCGTTATTGACAATGTATTCGAGATTTGAACTTGCAGAGTATACCGGGAAAATAGAGAAAATGGAGATCACAAGGATGACCATCCAAAGTACTTTATCGCCCTTTAGAAATTCAAATCTGTTTTCTGTGTTCTGTTCGTCCATATTTAATGCTATTGGCTAATGGCTAATGGCCATTGGCATTTAATACCTGTTCTTTAAACTGGCGTCCTCTGTCTTCATAGCTTTTGAACAAGTCAAAGCTTGCGCAGCATGGAGATAATAAAACGGTATCGCCTTTTTTAGCCAGTGATTTTGAAATTCTCACGGCTTCTTCCATGCTTGAAGTATCATAAATAAGCTCTTTTTTATCTTTAAAGAAATCAATGATCTTCTTGTTATCCACTCCAAGACAAACAATTGCCTTTACTTTTCTTTTGACTAAATCTTCAATTTCGGTATAGTCATTTCCTTTATCTAATCCACCAACAATCCATACAGTTGGTGTTTTCATACTTTCTAAGGCGTAATAAGTAGCGTTAACATTGGTTGCTTTACTGTCGTTAATGTATTTTACGTTATCAATTTCAGTAACGAACTCCAATCTGTGTTCTACGGCCTGGAAAGTCATCAATGAATGTCTGATGCTTTCATTGTTGATTTTTAATATCTTACCGGCAATAGACGCTGCGAGACTGTTGGCTACATTATGATTTCCCAGCAGAGACAATTCATCAACTTTCATTGCGAATTCGTCTTTCATTTTTACCACAATTTCATCATCACTCACAAAACCTCCTTCCGTTAATTTCTCTTTGGTTGAGAAAGGAATCATTTTCGCCTTTATTTCAAGCTTTTCCAGAAGATTTTTACTCATTTCATCATCCTTGTTGTAGATGAAGAAGTTATCATTCTCCTGATTTTCTGTGATTCGGAATTTGGCCAATGCATATTCTTCATAATTGTAGTTGTACTGATCCAGGTGATCCTGAGACAGATTCAACAATAAAGAAATATAAGGTCTGAAATTCTGAATATCATCCAGCTGGAAAGAGCTTACCTCCAGTACATAATATTCATGGTTTTCATCTGCCACCTGCTTGGCAAAGCTGTATCCGATATTTCCTCCTAAACCTACATTCAATCCGTCATTTTTCAGGATATAGTAGATCAGGGAAGTTGTGGTTGTTTTTCCGTTGCTTCCGGTAATGGCAATGATTTTGGCATCTGTAAATTCAGAAGCAAATTCAATTTCAGAGGAAAGTCTGATTCCTTTTTCATGAATTTTATTGATGATATCAGCCTTTTTCGGAATTCCCGGGCTTTTTACGATCCAGTCAGCATTTAAAATCCTTTCTTCATCGTGGTTTCCTTCTTCAAATTCAATTTCATTTTCGGTAAGAAACTGCTTATAGTTATCCTTAATGGCTCCTTTATCTGAAAGAAATACTTCCAGACCTTTCTTTTTAGCCAGATAAGCAGCTCCGCATCCGCTTTCTCCTCCTCCTAAAACAACTATTTTCATATTATAAAAGCTTTATGCTATAGGCTTTAAGCTTTAGGCTTATTGCTTACAGCTTTTATTTTTTATCTCATTTTTAATGTGATCAGACATACAATGGCCAATATTACTCCGATGATAATCATTCGGTTCACGATTTTACTCTCGTGGAAACCTTCTTTCTGATAATGATGGTGTAATGGTGACATTTTGAATAGTCTGTTGTTTTGAGCATATTCCAGCCCATATTTTCTTTTTCTGTATTTGAAAACAACTACCTGAAGCATTACAGAGAGGTTTTCAATTAAGAAGATTCCGCATAATACAGGAATCAGCAATTCTTTTCTTAAAATAATGGCTAAAACAGCAATTACGCCTCCCAGCATTAAGCTTCCGGTATCTCCCATGAAAACCTGCGCAGGATAAGTGTTGTACCAGAAGAATCCAATTACAGCACCTACCATTGCGACTGCAAAAATGGTGGTTTCCCCCATGTTGGGAAGGAACATGATATTGAGATAGTCTGCAAAGATGATGTTCCCGGAAAGGTAAGCGAAAAGAGCCAGCGTGAGCAGTATAATAGCACTTGTTCCTGCTGCAAGACCATCAATTCCGTCGGTGATGTTGGCTCCATTGGAAACGGCTGTTACAATGAAGATTACAATGGGAATAAAGACAATCCATGCCCACTCATGGGCATCTTTATCATTCATCCAGAATAAAATTCCACTATAATCGAATTCATTATTTTTGGCAAAAGGAACAGTGGAAACGGTAATTTTTTCTGTAGGCATAAAGTTTTGCTCTACATTGTTCCTGTTCACTACTTTAGCATCTGCATATTTTCTTTTAACGGTAATGTCCGGGTGGAAATACATTGTAATTCCGACAATTAGCCCTAATCCGACCTGACCAACAATTTTGAATTTACCACTTAAACCGTCTTTATTTTTTTTAATTTTCTTTAAGTAATCATCAAGGAAACCAATAGCACCCATCCAGAACATAGAAACCAACAACAGCACAATGTACACATTGGTAATTCTCGTAAACAGCAATACCGGAATGATGGTTGCCAAAATAATAATAAGCCCTCCCATGGTAGGAGTTCCTTCTTTTTGTTTCTGCCCATCCAATCCCAGATCACGCACCAATTCTCCCATTTGTTTTGTTCTCAGGTAATTGATTACTCTTTTTCCGTAGACAAGAGCAATAATCAATGAGAATAGTACAGCCATTCCGGCACGGAAGGAAATGTATTTTAACATTCCTAATCCCGGAACGTGAATTCCATGGTTGGTTAGATATTCGTATAGATAGTATAGCATGTTTCTGTTTTTTATTATTTAAAAATTTAATTTATTTAAAGATTTAAAGATTGGGTTTCTCAATATTTTCACTTAAATACTTAATGAACTTTGATATGTTTGAAGAAACTTCTCTTGAAAGGACAATAATTTCTTCCGCTTTATTTTCGTCACCTAATTTTAATCTTTTACTTACAATCAGCATGCTTTTGACTTCAGCACAGCTGCCTTTCGCAATTTTTAAATATCTAATAAATTGTCTGTTATTATTATATTCTGAGCCTTCTGCAATATTATTACTTATAGAAAAACTCGCTCTTTTTATCTGGTTAATAAATTCATATTCTTTTTCAAAACTTTGACTTTGAAGAAAAATATAGACTTTTTCAATAAGATCTAAGCTTTTGATGTATACAGGAAAATTTTCAAAATTCTTTGTCATTATCAAATTTTTAAATCTTTAAATGAATTCAATCTTTCAATCTATTTGGACATTAATTTCCAAAGCTCATTAATTACTTCTTTGTCGTCAAAATGATGTTTCACACCATTGATCTCCTGATAGTTTTCGTGGCCTTTTCCGGCAACTAAAACGATATCTTTAGGTTCTGCAAACTTGATGGCCATTTTTATGGCTTCTTTTCTGTCCGGAATTGAAGTGTATTTGCTGAAGTTCTGTGGTTCAACGCCTGCTTCAATTTCTTTGATGATCTGTGCAGGATCTTCTGTTCTCGGATTGTCTGAAGTGATGATTGCCAGGGTTGATTTTTTAGTGGCAATATTTCCCATTTCAGGTCTTTTGGAGTGATCTCTGTCTCCTCCGCAGCCGAATACGGTGATTAATCTTTCGTTTTTGGTTCTGATATCGTTGATGCTGTCCAGAATGTTTTCCAAAGCATCCGGAGTGTGTGCATAATCTACGATAAAGAAAATTCCACCATCGGATTTGAAGGTTTCAAATCTTCCGGAAACTCTTTTTAATTGGCTGATAGCCTGAAGAATTTCATCCTGCTCAAATCCTAGTTCAGCAGCAATTCCGAAGACAAGCAGTAAATTATATACATTGAATTTCCCGGTCAGTGTCGTCCAGAATTCTTTTCCGTTGAAGTTCAACAGCATTCCGTTGAAATCCACTTCCAATAATTTTCCGTGATAATCTGCCATGGTTTTCAAAGCGTAAGACTTCTTTTTAGCCTTGGTGTTCTGAAGCATGACATTCCCGTTTTTGTCATCCACATTGGTGATGGCAATGGCGGTATCTTCTAATTGATCAAAGAATCTTTTCTTTGTTTTTAAATATTCTTCGAACGTTTTATGATAATCTAAATGATCATGAGTAAGGTTGGTGAAGCCTGCTATTTTGAAGTGTAATCCTTCAATTCTGTTTTGGGCAATTCCATGTGAGCTTACTTCCATGAAAGCAAATTCACATCCTTTTTCTACGGCCTCAGCTAGGATCCTGTTGATGGTAATCACATCAGGAGTGGTGTGGGTTGCCGGAATAACTTCTTCACCAATTCTGATTTCAACAGTAGAAAGTAACGCAGCAGGATAACCCAGGTTTTTAAAAACATCAAAAAGAAGGGTCGAAACGGATGTTTTTCCGTTAGTTCCTGTAACTCCTATCAGTTTTAATTTCTGAGAAGGATTTCCATAGAAGTTTGAAGCAAGATGACCAAGGGCTTTAGAAGAATCTTTTACCTGAACATAGGTTACATTTTCCACCAATGTTTCAGGGAGTTCTTCGCAAACAATTGCGGAAGCTCCTTTTTCAATAGCAGATGCAATGAATGAATGTCCATCCACCACTGTTCCTCTCATGGCAATATAAAGAGAGTTTTCTGTAACCTTTCTGCTGTCGATCACCAATTCAGTTACCTCACGGTTGCTATCGCCGTGGATTTCCATTACTGGGATTCTGTTTACTAATTCTGTTATAATCATCTTTATCAATAAGGCTTTGCCCTATTCCGGTTTAAATGGTTCTTCCGAACCTCGTTTTTAATTTTGCAGAGATAAATAAATTCTCTGGTTTTTACTTATCGTGGTGCCTTCCAGAGGGAATTGTTCTTTGATTCTTCCGACTCCTTTATAATCGACACGGTAGCCTAAGTTTTCCAACTGCGGGATTACATTTTTCCCGATTAATCCTACCACATTAGGCATCTGTTTATCATTGACCGCTACTTTGACATTAGGCTCCACCATTTTGCTAAGGTTTACCTTTTTGTCTACAAGCATTTCTTTTTCAATATTCTGAGGCGTTTTCAGGAATGTTTTTCCTGCAATTTCCTTAAACACCGGCGCTGAAACGGAACCTCCATAAAATCCTTTTGCGGTATTGGGTTCACTGATCATGACATAGCAAGTATATTTTGGAGCATCAGCCGGATAAAATCCTGCAAACGATGCACGATATTTCATTGGGCCAGGCAGCCAGTATTCAAATCTTGCGGTACCTGTTTTTCCTGCCATTTTCAGGTTGGGAGTAAAGATGCTACGTCCAGTTCCTTTTTCTACTGCTTTGGTTAATGCACTGGTCATCATTTTAATAGCTTTTTCAGAAGCCATTTTGTTTACCATTACTTCAGGTTTTGCGCTGTACATCACTTTTCCGTCTTTCATGATTTTATCAATGAATAAAGGCTTAAGCATTTTTCCTCCGTTGGCAACTCCGTTGTAGAAGGTTGTCAATTGCAAGAGGTTGATGTTGGAAGAGTATCCGTAAGAAATAGAAGCCAGTGTTGCAGCATTCCATCTTTTATTTTGCGGTGTTACGATCTTCGGTTTTGTGATTCCCGGAAGCTCGATATCCATTTTATCGAATAATTTCCAGCGTTTCAGGTGATCAAGGAAAATCTGTGGCTTTTCAGCATAATACTTTGTGATCAGTTTAGCTGTACCCACATTACTGGACTTCGCCAACACATCACTGATATCGTATGTTCCTCCACCGTGGCCGTCAGAGATTCTTTGTTTTGCATAGACCCAAACTCCGTTTCCTACATTTACTGTTGTATTTTCATCAATGAATCCGTCATCCATTGCTGCTAAAAGCGAAATGGTTTTAAAAGTAGATCCAGGTTCGATATTATCTTTCAGGGCATAGTTGTAAGAGTCTTCATAATCTCCTGATTCTGTTCTTCTTAAATTAACAAGAGCACGTACTTTTCCGGTTTCAACTTCCATGACAATTACGGTGCCATGTTTGGCTTCGAAATTAATCAGTTGTTTCTCAAGAGCAGAGTGTGCAATATCCTGAATTCTAAGATCTAAAGTCGTATAAACATCCTCACCGTCTACCGGTTCCTGAACCTTCCAGAAGTCGATAGGTTTCCACTGGGAAGAATTGATTCTTTGTTCGAGTCTTTTGCCGTCTGTCCCGGTTAAATATTTTGAGAAAGCACCTTCCAGTCCTGACTTCAGCTCTCCGTTGTCCATACCGATGGTTCCGGCTCCGATTTCTGATGTTGCTAACTCTCTTTTATAGTTTCTGTCAACGATAAATCCTCCTTTATTTTTACCTTTTTTGAAGATCGGGAACTTTCGGATTCTGTCATATTGATCAAAATCAAGTCCTTTCACCAAAGTGTAATACTGGTTTTTCTTTTTCTTCTGCTCGTCAAACTTCTTTCTGAATTCACTTCTTGGTTTTCCGAACATTTTGCTCAGAGAATCAGTAAGCGCTCCGATGTTGTTGGAGTACACCGTATCTTTCATTGTTTTGAAGTCAAGATAGATGTCATATCTCATTACCGTGGTGGCAAGGATAGAGCCGTCAGAAGCAAAAAGGTTACCGCGGGCAGCTTTTAAAGTGGCTTCACGATAGTTTTTATTAATGTAATCATCTTTTATTTCCTGGACATTGGTATTCTGGAGGATCACAATCCTCGCCAAGAACATGACAAACACGCACAAAGCTACCACTGCAAAGAGGTAGCCCCATCGTAACGTTTTCTTACGTTTATTGTCGTATTCATTTTGCTTTTGCATCTGTACTATCCAGTTTTATTAGCAATTTGTGAGGGTGGTTTTCCAGGGTCATCAATGAATCCCGTGCAACCTCTTTTCCCAGCTCTGATTCCATTTTTACCTTGATCAGCTTACTTTGGGCGTAAGCGTTTCGTGATTTGTATTCTTCCGTTTCTTCCTTTAAGGCGTTTACAATTTTTATTTTTTTATTGACGAGATGGTTGGTATAAATCATGGCCATCATCAGAACAAACAAGAGGAGAAAATACTTGTAATGTATTTTGATCTCATCACGATTCAGAAAGTTTCCTTTTATAATGTCTATAAAAGTGAGTCTTTTCTGAGGGCGATTTGTTGTTCTTTTTGCCAATTTATTACGTCAATTTGCTTCGCAGTGAATTTACTTCGTGTCAATAGTCAATTTTATTTTGCTAAATGATTCACGATTCACTCATTCACATTTATACTTTAATTCCTGTTCTCATCTTGGCACTTCTTGCTCTTGAGTTTTCTTCAATTTCCTTTTCATCAGGAATGATTGCTTTACTCTTGATCAGCTCAAATGCTTTTTTATAATTTCCGTAGATATCTCTTTCCGGTTCTCCTTCAAACATTCCGTTTTTCAGGAATCTTTTTACCAAACGGTCTTCCAGAGAGTGGTAAGAAATAACGACTAATCTTCCTTCCGGTTTCAACACATTGAAGGCTTGAACCAGCATTTCTTTCAATACTTCAAGCTCCTGGTTGACTTCAATTCTTACTGCCTGGAAGAGTTGGGCATAGAATTTATTCACTTTGTGAGGCGGAATGTAGTTGAAAAGCTTTTTCAGATCCTCTGTGGTCTCTATGCTTTTTGTTTTCCTGTGGTGAACAATCTCTCTCGCCAGCTTCCTAGCTTCTCTCAATTCGCCGTAGTGGTAAAAAATGTCTGCAAGTTCTTCTTCCCCATATTCATTAATCACTCTTTTGGCATCAAGATTCTGCATCACATTCATTCTCATATCCAAAGGAGCATTGCTTCTTGTTGAGAATCCTCTGTCTGCTTCATCAAACTGATGGGAAGACACACCTAAGTCTGCCAAAACACCATCCACCTGTGAAATGCCATACATCAGCAAAGAGTTTTCCAGAAATCTGAAATTCTGATTAACTAATGTAAACCTTGGGTCATCAATTGTATTTTTAAGTGCATCCAGATCCTGATCAAAGCTGAACAATCTCCCTTTATCGGAAAGTCTGCTCAGGATTTCTCTTGAGTGGCCTCCGCCTCCAAAGGTGCAGTCCACATATATTCCGTCAGGATTCGTCACCAAATCATCAACACTCTGCTTCAACAAAACGGGGTTATGATACATGCTTAATTGTGTTTTTTATTTACTACTAATCAATTAATAACCTACTGCTATTATTCTTCATCGAAAGTGCCCATCACATCTTCAGCAAGGCTTGCAAAATCAGCTTCGTTGGTGGCAATTACCTTTTCATAAGCTTCTTTATCCCAAATCTCAAATAGTTCTCCTGCACTGGTGATCACAATATCTTTCTGAAGATTTGCGAAAACCGTAAGGTCTTTAGAAATCTGTAATCGTCCTGCATTATCCAACTCTACTGTTTTTACTCCTGCCGTAAACATTCGTATGAAATCAGCATTCTTTTTTATGAATCTGTTCAGTTTATTAATTTTACCCATCAGTTTGTCCCATGCATTCATAGGATAAACTTCCAGACAAGGTTGGAACACAGATCTTTTGACTACAAACGCCTTATCGTCGAAGTTTTCCATCTGTTTGATTAAAGATGAAGGAACTTTTAAGCGGCCTTTGTCGTCAATTTTACACTCATATGTTCCAATGAAATTTTTCATTTGGGACAAATTTATATAATAATTTCCAAAATTTCCCACTTTTTCCCACTTTTTGACTCAATGTTAATAAGTTTTATTAAAGATTGAATTTCAATAATGTAAAATACTGATATGAAGAGACTTGTTGAAAGTGTTATTTAATCCATAATAAAGAGGTTCTGAAAAAAAAAGTTAAAAAGGAGAATATTATATTATTTTTATCTTAAATTAGGATTATCAAAATTTTTTTGAGGTTTAATTTGTATTTTTGCAGGGCTTTATTAAGGCGTTTTATGATATTTAGTACAAAAAAAGAAAAGAAATATTCCTATGTAGAAGCGGGAGAAGGACATCCATTAGTGCTGTTGCACGGGTTAATGGGTGGTTTGAGTAATTTCGATAAAATGGTAGATTTTTTTTCGGATAGAGGCTTTAAAGTATATGTTCCTCAGCTGCCGATCTATGATCTGCCGGTACTCAATACGAATCTTACCACGATTGCAAAATATATTATCAAGTTTATAGAAAGTCATATTTCCGGTCCCGTAACTATTGTAGGAAACTCAATGGGTGGGCATGTAGGACTTATATTGACTTTGGCGAGACCTGATCTGGTTAAGAATCTTGTTCTTACTGGAAGCTCCGGTCTTTATGAAAGGACTTTCGGAGACAGCTTTCCAAGAAAAAATGACCGTTCTTATATCAGGAAGAAGACGGAGGAAGTTTTCTATGATCCAAAGGTAGCCACAGAAGATCTTGTAGATGAAGTTTTTGCTGTCGTTAATGACAGAATGAAGGGAATAAAGACGGTAATGCTGGCAAGAAGTGCCATCAAACACAACATGCTGAATGATCTTCCGAAGATTGTGACACCTACCTGTCTGATCTGGGGTAAACAGGATAATGTTACTCCACCGGAAGTGGCAGAAGATATGCACAAGTTTATTCCGAATTCCGATTTATTCTGGATTGACAAATGCGGCCATGCTGCCATGATGGAAAAGCCGGATGAATTCAATGAAATCCTGTACAACTGGATAAAAGATAAAGTTTAAAACATATAATGACCATTAAGAGCTTTTCTTAATGGTTTATTTTTCTAAAATACATTCAAAAATGATTATCAAAACAGCAGAGTTTGTAAAGAGCAGTGGAAAATGGCAGGAATGCCCTGAACCCAATATTCCCGAATATGCTTTTATCGGAAGGTCGAACGTAGGAAAGTCATCACTGATCAATGCCATGATGAATCATAAAGATCTGGCCAAGACATCGCAGACTCCCGGGAAAACCCAGCTGATCAATCATTTTTTAGTGAACGAAAACTGGTATCTTACCGATTTACCGGGATATGGTTATGCAAAAGTTTCAAAAGTTCAGCGAAAGGATTTTGAAAAGCTGATCACCAATTATATTCTGAACAGAAGAAATCTGGTCAACCTTTTTGTATTGGTAGATGTAAGGCATACTCCGCAGAAAATTGATCTGGAATTTATCCAGTGGTGTGGTGAAAGCGGAATACCGTTTTCGATTGTCTTCACAAAGGCAGATAAACTGAAACCAAATGCCGTTATCAAAAATGTTGAAGACTATAAAGCTGAACTTCATAAAACATGGGAAGATCTTCCCGAATTGTATATCACCTCAGCAGAAAAGAAAGAAGGAGGAGATAAAATTCTTGATTTTATCCAAAAGACCAATGAGTTTTTAACTAATAATAATATAAGTTTCGATGAGTAATATGATCTGGAAAATCAAAACATTTGATGAGTTTACTGTTCCGGAATTATATGCAGTACTGAAAGCTCGTATTGATGTTTTCGTTATCGAGCAAAATTGTCCTTATCCTGATCTGGATAATTATGACCAGAAAGCCGTTCATATCTGGGCTGAAGAAGAAGGACAGGTACTGGCCTACTGCCGGATTTTTGATAAAGGGATAAAGTATAATGAAACTTCTATCGGAAGGGTTCTGACCACAGAGCTGGCGAGAGGTAAAAGTCTGGGTAAACAGTTGATACAATATGCCGTAGAAACTATAGAAAACCGTTTTCACACTTCTGAAATCAAAATATCCGCACAGGATTATCTTTTAAGATTTTACAGCGGGTTCGGATTTGTAGATACAGGGAAAAAATATCTGGAAGATGATATTCCGCATACGGAAATGATAAGAAAGTAAAAAGGTATCTCAGACGAGATACCTTTTTCGAACTGTATAAAATTATATTGGGTGTTATTAGTTTTTTTCATCATTTCTTACATCAAAATTAAGTCTATTGTGAAAAAGAACCTTACGGAAAACCGTAATTAACTTAATTTTTTAATATTAATTGCAGTTGGTACAATATGATCTGTCCACATATTGTTTGCTGCTTCCTGAATAATAATAACATCCTCCTCTGGATCCTACATATAATTGTTGACCATTATACGAACATCCTTTACTGGAAGTGTATGATCTTGCATAAACTTGTCTTTTCGACTTGTTTTTTTTATTCATCTTACTTTTTCTGGGTTTTTTGCCAGAAAGTTCTTTGATAAAAATCACATTGGCGCTATAAGCTGAAAGGCTGTCGGGAAATAATATTGCTAAACCAAAGAGGCCTGTAAAAAATAGTTTTTTCATGGTATTTATTTAATTTTTACTTATCCTCGATGAATAATTGCTTCATTTAATGCGTTTACAATTTTTTGAATGTAATCTCTGTCTTTTGATACAATACTATTAACTTCTCCAGCATTTGTGCTTATTCGTACTGCATATTGATTTTTAATAGTAAAAAACCACCAAAAACCTAGAATTAAAATTATTATTCCCATCCAAAAAATCTCTTTTGAGAAAAGGAGTATAAAACCTACAATGATCAGTAGAAGGGCCTTGTTTTTACTTTTAATAATTTCAAAAATATAAACAGAAGAGATATTCCTCATAGCATATGTTTTTGAATGTGTTATATATCTTGACTGCGTAACTTTTATAGAGCTGTCATGATAAAATATTGTTTCATTTTGGGTGATCGCTTCCATTATTTAGTATTTTTAATTATTGTAAAGGTTTAGATCAAAATCCTAATTCTGAGACTTTCGAAAAGCTATCTGTGAACTCATAAAATTATTTATTGATTAACATCCCAAAAGTACAATCCTCTAAAAACCAATCCTTACGGAAAACCGTAAAGCAAAAACCTTCCAAAAAATGAAAGGTTTGTATACGAAAATGACTCTGATAAAGTTTAAATTATTCCCAGATCTTTACAAAAAGCAACAAGCTGTTCATTACTTGTTATCTGAAGATCTTCTTTCATACTGTTGAGTTTTTTCTCTACGCTGCTTAAGCTGTTGGGCTTAATATCGTTGTTTTGAAGATAAACAGGTATATTTTTCTGTAAAACTCCCTGCGATAAGAGAGACACCAAAGTAATGTCATAGTTGGAAAACTCATAATTGTTGAGCTTCTTTACTTCCTGTTTAAGATCCAGGGAAAGATAATTTTCATTCACGTAGGTAGAAGCGATGGCTTTTTTCAGTTCTTTTGAATCATTTCTGGCCTTACGGACAAAACCATTGATTTTGTATTCATTAAACAGGCTATCTATAATCCCGGATCTGTGCTCAGCTGAAAATACAATAACTTTCAGCGAAGGATGAAGCTCTCTAACGGTTTTTATCAGTTCTTTTCCATCTTTAAGATTCTGTATATTATGGTCTTCTTCAAAAGAAAGGTCTGTAATTAACAAATCATAAAGATCATCTTCACGAATGGATTTTTGAATTTTAGCTAATGCATCATCACAATAATAAACATAATCTGTGTTGGAAATATGGAGGTCTTCTAATGTTTTCTGTACAGAAATACTGCTACTTTCGTGATCTTCAGCTATTAAAATTTTTTTGAACATTCTTTTTCTTTTTTAAGAAGCAGGAAATGAAATATAAATTTTCAATCCCTTTTCGGTTTCAGTGTCAAAAATAATTTCTCCATGAATAGTTTCAATACGGGAATCCGTATTTGTTAAACCATTTTTGTAGATAATTCCTCCCGGAATACCGATGCCATTGTCTGTATACTGAATTTGTATAATGTTATTTTTTCTTTCAAATTTAAAGGCAACAAGGGTGGCATGACTGTGTTTTTTCATGTTGATAAGAAGTTCCCGCATCACCTGATAAATTTCTTCCCGGGTAAAATCATTCAAGGTCTTCCATATAGTTTCGTCGTTTCCGGCAAGATAAGTTTTTACATTTTCATTATTAAACGATGCAATAAGGGTAGATATTCTTTTACTGAATTCCGGCTTATTTTCAGAAGCGGTCTTCTCATAAGAAATATCCCTGGACTTTTCGTAGACAAATTCCAGCTCATCAAGTACTCTTTCTTTGTCAAAATCTTCCTGATTTTCGATCTTCGTCATCACCTGGTAAATCCCATTGGCCACCACATCATGTACTTTTTTGGAAAGATGAAGTTGATTTTCTTTTATTCTTAATTCGTTTTCCCGCTGCAGTCCTTTTTTTCTTCTCTTGTAAACAATCCAGCCGCCAATCAGAGTTAAAGACAGAATTCCTAAAATCACATTCTGCTTCAGAATCCTGTTTTGTTTTTGAACAGTAATAATTTTTAACTTTTGGTTTTCTGCATTCTTCTTTTCTACATCAAATTCTATTAATGCAAATCTGTTTTTTGCTTTATCTTTAGATAGCTGGATGCTGTCATTCAGATACTGATATTCTGCAAAATAGTCTTGTAAGTTGCTTTTTGTATCACTTTTTACCAGAAATTCGATGGCTTCTATTCTGTCCCCTGGGTTTTTGATTACTTTTGCTAAAAGATATTTTTGATGGTTATGATACAAGGCTTTTGATTTATCCGAGTGTAAGTAATACTCAGCAAGATGAGAATGACTGGATATCATACCCGCTTTATCGTTGATTTTTTGTCTGAGAGCAAAAGCTTTTAACAGATTGGGTTCTGCATTGTAGTTTTTGTTTTCAAGCCAGCTTATATAACTGTAATTATCTAAAATCCGGGCATAATCAATCTCATTTTTTTGCAGGTTTTTTTCCTTAAGAAGAGTTTGATAGATATGAATTGCCTTCGGATAATTTTTCAGCTTTCCGTAGGTGTCTGCAATATTATTTTTAATAGTGATTTTCTGAGAATTATCCGAACTCAGCTGTAAAGCTTTATGATACCAGTTGAGAGCCTCAGAATAATGCTTGAGATTTTTTTCAGATATTGCAAGGTTATTATAAATGGAAGGAAGATAGGCAGAGTCTCTGGGCAGTTTTAAAAAGGACAATGCATCGATAGCTCTTTCATTACTGCTAAGGTAATCTCCGATATCATTGAGGATAATAGCCTTGGTAATTAAGCACGATGCAATATCAGCTGAATCATTTTTTAGTTTATAAATGCTTTCTGCTTTAGATAGAAGGGTAAATGCCTTTTCATTATCATTATTATATAAAGCTGCCGCTTCATTATACATTTTGTCCGCTTCAGTGGAAGGGGCTTTTACCGGAGGATTTCTGTTTTCAGAAAAATTGCAGCTAATGAATAAAAGAAAAATTCCTACAAATTTAAAACCGGGATACATGATAGTAATTGATAACAACTAAAGATATTAAAAAAAGGACAATTTTCATTGCCCTTTTGTTTAATTATTTTTTTGGAGGCAAAATCTGCCCTGTTTCTCCACTGGTGTCTTCCGGAGCCATTCCTGTTTCGGTTGTAAAACTCATTGTAGAGGATTCGTAGTTATTGTTATCAGTTGCTGTTGTATTGGCATTATTATCTGAAAATGCTAAGCCTAATAGCATCATTATAATTTGGATCATTTCCTTTAAAATTTTCGAAATTGAAATCGTATTTCTTCCTCTCACGATGCATTGATCATGAGCTGTACACTGTTAAAATTTCGAAGCGCTTCTTAATTTTTTAGGGAAGTGAACCTTTAAAAACGGAGGCGAAACATCTGCTTCCCGATCCGGAGTTTAATCTCTGTTTTCTCTGGTTTTTTTGAAATCAGTTTTTGGTCATGTTTTGTTGATTTCTAAGGCAAATTTGCGGCAAAAAAGAATAGAGATGTTAGACAAAACATAGACATCAATAGACAGTAATGAAGTGTGGAGTTATTACGGAAATCCGTAATGAGGTATGACTGAAAATCATCTACTTTGTAATGCCCGAAAACACTGTTTATGTCCAAGAAAAAACTACTGATTAATGAAGTATTTGAGCAGGCAAGAAAAGAGTCGGAGAAAACCACAAAAAGTGGATTGGCTTCTTATCTGCATCTTTGTTTTATTGATAATCTGAAATTCTATGATATTTCAGAGAAAACATTCATCCGATATTATGAAGACTTTGTAGAAGGGAATAGCTGCAGGAATATTGAGGCAGAGAGGCTCAACAAGATGAGCCAGTATATAGGCTATAAAGACTTCACTGATTTTTCAAGGACTTTTATCAGAAATGATGAAAAAAAGAATCTGACCACGGTAAAAATAAGTGTGGATCAGGATGAGGAGGTTATATCAGAGAGGCTGTCTAAAATCAATATTAATATCATTAATGAGCAGCACTTTAAAATGCCGGAATTTGCCAGACAAAATAGTTTTGGTCTCTTAGGGATATTAATGCTTGGAGGATTTTTGATCGGAAATTATTACTGCTCATCAGGAAACAGAAATGTATATGAACCATTCGGTTTTTTGACTCTTCCCGCAGTTGAAAAGAATTGTATGTACTGGGATCAAAATGAATACAAGCTTGCCGATTGCAATGAAGAAAATCTTGTATTGAATATTGTTCCTAAGGATGATATTCAGATTAAGTACTTTAAACGGGTTACAAGAAAAGATACACTTACAGTAGAAAATGCTTTGGGAAAAATGTGGTATTCAAAAGTCAGAGGGAAAGTTGAGTTTTTTACTATGGATGGAGTTGATCCGGAAAACAAAAAAGAATTAAAACCGGCCACAGAATACATCATCAGAAAATATTCGGGTAAAAATGAAATGATACAGGCAGAATAGAATTCCTTCACCAATATTTAAAATTCAATACGAATGTTTCCCGGGTACTCATTTTTGTATCAGACAAAAAAGCGAAGAGATTTCCTCTTCGCTTCTATTATTTATATTGATCGGTAGATGTCCGAACTACATTTTGTAAAAAATATCAATAGGAACGGAATTTAGTCCGTTTAATAAAATATATATGTCAAATCCTGCTTTAGCCAAAACTTAAAAATGTAAGGTTTATTCTGCATTCAGCATTCCTAGTTCTCCGAAATGCTTTTTGAACTTCTGGATTTTTGGTCCCACTACAGCGCTACAATACGGCTGTGTCGGATTTTCATTATAATACCCCTGATGATATTGTTCTGCCGGCCAGAATTTGTCGAATTTCGTTAATTCCGTTACATAAGTACCAGCCCATCTTCCTGATTCCTGAGATACTTTGATGGCTTCTTCGGCTTTTGCCTTCTCTGCATCATCTTTATAATAGATAACAGAACGGTATTGAGTTCCTATATCATTTCCCTGTCTGTTCAGTTGAGTAGGATCATGAAGGAAGAAAAATACATCCATTAGCTGTTCGTAAGAAATAACAGCCGGATCATAAGTAATCTGTACCACTTCTGCATGTCCGGTTTCTCCTGTACAGACTTCCTGATAAGTCGGATTGTCTTTATGTCCTCCTGAATATCCTGAAATAGCAGATTGTACCCCTTTCAGCATATTGAAACAGCTTTCTACGCACCAGAAGCATCCGCCTCCGAAAGTAATCTGTTCTAAATTATTGTTTTCCATTGTAGGTAATTATATTGTTTTATGATCTCTTCCTTTATCCGGAAAAGCTGATCAAAAATAGGAAAAACTTTTTCATTTGAACACGATTTTATGTCTGAAACGTAAATTACAATGATAGATGTGACAAATGGTTTTCAAACACAAATAACACCAACGTTTTCACAAATAGACACTAGAAAATATAGCATAATCATCTGTAAAAATCTGTGCGATCTGTGGTCAAAATGGATTCAATACAAATGTGAATGGTTGATATCTGAGACATTTTAAAGCAGCCGGTATTAGCACTGTCATGTTGAGTTTAGTCGAAGCATTTTAATTTTAAACACGAATAACACGAATGTTTTTCACAAATCATCACAAGAAAATATAGAATAATAACCCGTGAAAATCTGTGCGATCTGTGGTCAAAATGGATTCAATACAAATGTGAATGGTTGATATCCGGGACATTTTAAAGCAGCTGGTATTAGCGATGTCATGCTGAGCTTTGTCGAAGCATCTTAATTACGCTAATTTAATTTTAAACACAAATAACACCAATGTTTTCACAAATCACCACAAGAAAATACAGGATAACCATCTGTGAAAATCTGTGCGATCTGTGGTCAAAATGGATTCAATACAAATGTGAATGGTTGATATCTGAGACATTTTAAAGCAGCCGGTATTAGCATTGTCATGTTGAGCTTAGTCGAAGCATTTTAATTTTAAATACGAATAACACGAATGTTTTTCACAAATCACCACAAGAAAATACAGGATAATCACCTGTGAAAATCTGAGCAATCTGTGGGAACAAAAAAAGCACCCTAAAAGGATGCTGTGAATTATTTAAAATAGCGTTCAGTTATTTTTCCCAAACCAAAGCACTTGCTCCAAGAATGGCAGCATCTGCTTCGTCAAGCTCACTGAATACCAGTTTTACCTTATTTCTGAAAATAGGAAGAAGGTTTCTTTCCATATGCAGTTTAGCAGGCTTTAAGATAAAATCTCCCGCTTTGATTACTCCTCCAAACAGAAGAATAGCTTCCGGTGAAGAGAACATAACAAAATTAGCCAGGGCTTCACCCAGTTTCTGACCCGTATATCTGAAAACCTCAATCGCAATAGGATCTTCCTTGATAGCACATTCGTATACTGTTTTAGAATTGATCGCATCTTCAGGATATTGGTTCAACATGGATTCCGGGAATTCTGCCCTCATTTTTTTGGCTGTAATGGTAATTCCCGTAGCAGAAGCATAGGCTTCGAGACTTCCTTCTGATCCTGTGCTCCAGTGCTTTCTACCACCCGGTTTTACAATCGTATGACCCAATTCTCCGGCAAACCCGTCATGTCCATAGATTAAACTTCCATTGGCAATGATTCCGCTGCCTACCCCTGTTCCCAGTGTAATCATGATGAAATCCTTCATTCCTCTTGCTGCTCCGAAAAGCATTTCTCCAAGAGCTGCCGCATTGGCATCATTGGTTACTGTACAATGAAGATTGAATTTTGCCGTCATCAGTTCAGCGAAAGGAATAACGCCTTTCCAGGGAAGGTTAGGAGCAAGTTCTATCGTTCCTTTGTAGTAGTTTGCATTAGGTGCGCCTACTCCAATTCCGTCAAAATGTGCTTCAGTTCCATACTTTTCCATCATTGGATAAACATGGTCATATAAAGCATCAATGAAATCCTCAACTTTGTCATAAGCATCGGTTCTCAGGTTTCCTTTATCCAGAACTTCTCCACGGTGGTTTACGATTCCGAATTTAGTATTGGTTCCGCCGATGTCAACTCCAAGGGCAACTTGTTTTGATAAATCTATTAATGACATTTCTATTATTAAATTCTAGGCGCTAAAATTATAAAAAAGATTGTATTAATGGATTATTAATAGGGTTTTATTTAATATGTTAACCCGTTTTTACTGTTTTTTTCTTTTTTCTGCCCCACCAGATCATAAATCCGGTAACCGGAAGCGAGGCACAAATGATACTTACAATAAAAGCAATGATCTTGGTGGGAAGTCCCAGAATAGCACCTACGTGAATATCATAATTGGCGTTCACAACCTTTTCTCCGAAGTTTTTGTCTTTCGGGTCATGAGTGTGCAGCAATTCTCCTGAGTTTTCATCAAAGATTAAGTTGCTGCTTTTATGGTATGAATAAGAAAGATGCTTTACGTATACTTCAAAGTTGGGGTGCTCGTGATCATCCATATGCGGATGTCCTAAATCGATAGCGAAACCATAAGATTCAGGATATTTTGTCTGTACTGTATTGATGATTTTATCCAGTGTTCCTTCTGTTCTCAATTCGATAGGTGCCTTTGTTTTAATATGTGAGAAGTCGGGATATTTTGTTTCTCCACCGGAAAATATCACATAGATCATCGCCTGCACCACAAAGAATGCATAGAAAAGTCCCGTGATGGAAAAAATCAGAGCAAAAATCGATGCGTAAAATCCTAAGACATTATGAAGGTCGTAGTTTTTTCGTTTCCAACTTTTAATATTTTTCCATTTGAAGGCAAAACGCTGTTTTCTGGCTGCTTTGTTCTTGGGCCACCATAGAATGATCCCGGAGATCAGCATAATAATAAAAATAATAACAGGAATTCCCACTACATAAGTTCCCCAGTCCTGTTTCAGGAGGTAGCTCCAGTGGATCATTTTTACAATATTGAAGAATCCGTTTTTCTCATCATAGACTCTCAGTACTTTTCCGGTGTATGGGTTTACATAAGCCTGTTTATAGATGGGAAATTCATCAAAATAGTTCCAGGCATCCGTATTATGTTCATACCAAAAGAACATATAGGACATTTTTTTATCAATAGGAACATTTACCCAGTGGATCGGATATTTCTCTTTTACCTGTTCCGCAACAGCCTTTTCCATTACTCTGATGGGAAGGACCTGTTTCTGCTCTATATTTTGCTCATGATGGTAGATAACATCTTTTCGGGTGATATTTTCCACTTCATCCTTAAAAACATACAATGCCCCGGTAATAGAGATAATAAAGATCAGGAAACCTATTCCCAACCCGAACCAAAGGTGTAGCTTGGCAGACCATTTCTTAATGAACCCCGGCTTCTTTTTATGATGATGTTTTTTCTTCATATAACAATAAAAGTAAAGCAAATATATGCTTTACTTTTTATTTAGTTTAATTAAAATCTATATTCAACCATGAATGTTCCTCTCAGTCCAAGAGCATTGGTAAAATCACTGTCTCTTGCTGTCCACCATGAAATGGCAGGCTGGTACAGTTTGTTGAAAAGGTTTTCAATACCTAATGATACTCTCCAGTTGTTGTTAACCTCATAACTGGATTTGAAATTGAAAACAGTATACTCAGGTACATATCCTTCACCATAAGCATACAATCCTGTCTTGGCACTAGGTTCAAACCTGTTTTGCTGGAAAGAGTGGAGCATATCAAGCCCAACTGATAGAGCAGGGATAGGTCTGGCCTGAACATATGCCAATACTTTAGGGGCAGAAATTCTGCTGTTGTTGATCTTTGTGGAATAATCACCATCGTCTTTTACAGAAGTAATTCCTTCCATCCAGCTATAGCTTCCGCCAAACTGAATCCATTTTACCGGAGTAAAGTGTAAGAATCCTTCCACTCCGTACACGATTTCAGGAGATCGCTGAATCATTAATGCTCTGTCCGGACTTTGTACAAATGATGCACCCAGTTTCGATGTGCTTACATAAGAAGTTAATTCATAATTCAACCAGCTGGAAAGCTGTCCTGTTGCTCCCAATTCGTAATTATTAACGATGATGGGTTTTGTTTCCAGATTTTTGATCGTTTCAGAAGTTGAGGTTCTTAAAATTCTTCCTAACTCATTGATAGAGTAGGCCTGAGAGAAGCTTCCAAAGAGGTTGATATAAGGCTCAATATTATAGCGGATACCAATATTTCCTACCAGTGCATTGTAGCTCAGTTTTCCGCCTGCAACAGGAATACTTTTCGTGAAAGTTCCGTCACTTTTAAGGGTAGAAAGGGTATTGAAATCATCAACATTTACTTTGATGTTCTCATAGCGAAGTCCTCCTTTGATGGTAATTTTTTTAAACAGATCAATTTTGGCCAGTACGAAAGGCGCAATATTGGTCATGTTCATATTGGGAGTCCAGAAACGTCCGTCTTCCAGCTTTTGAACGGTTTCATCATTCAGAATATCGGCTCCGTAGATGATTTCCGCCTGAGAGTTCGCTGAATTCCAAAGCTGGGTATCAAAATTGAATCTTGCTCCTGCTTTTTTTGAGATTACATTCGACTGCCCGCCGTTGAAAAAGGTGTCGCTGTAGCCGTAAACGGTTTTAAAATCCTGATAATAAAGGTTGATATTCAAAGATGTTCCTGCAAACAGGTTCTTATTGTCGTAGCTTACTCTTATGTTATGGTTTTTCGGAGTTCCCTGGGGAGTTGTTTCCAAACCTTTCCCAATTCCTTCACCAATCGTTGGCTTGATGCCGTATTTTCCTGTTTTTAATCCTACATTCAGATCTGATCTTGAAGAATAACCAATATAAGAAGCCTCAATTCTCTGATTTTGGTTGATATCATAACCTATTTTCAACAGTCCGTTGTAGTTGTCCATCTTCGCGATGCTGTAGGTAGGGCTTATCAAAACTCCATCACCGTCTTTTGTATATCCTGTTCTTTCGTAGGCTAATGAAAGGGTATAATCAAACTTGTTGATCTTTCCTGATAAAAGCTGACTGGCTCTTACTCCTAAAGTGCCTCCATAAGGCTGTCCTGTAAGCCCGACCTGTGAAATTCCGGAGATTTTTTTATCTGTTTTGCTTCTTTTTGTAATATAATTAATGATCCCTCCGTCTGCTCCGTTACCATAAATGGAAGAAGCTCCTTTGATTACCTCTATTCTTTCGATCGCTGAAGGGTCAATGGTTCTTAAGTCTCTTGCTCCGTTACGAAGTGGGGTAGACTGTGGAATTCCATCAATCAAAACCAGAACCTGACGTCCTCTTAAGGTCTGTCCTGTATTGGATGTCTGCCCCGAATTGGTTCCTAAACTGGGAACGGTATACTGCAGGATGCTTGTGATATCTGAGTTAACGGTCAGCTGAGACTGAATTTGTTTCTCTCCTACCACCGTTATGGAGCTTGGAACTTCTTTGATGCTTTCCTTTTTTCTGGAAGCAGTCATGACAACCTCGTCTACATTTTTAGTTTGTAAACTATCTTTTACCTGAGCAAAAACAGTAGTAGTTCCTAAGCAGGCAGCTGATAAAAGCACTTTTTTCATTATATTTTCTTTCCTTTTTTCTTTCTTTTTCCCCACCAGACCAGAAATCCGGTTACAGGGAGCGATGTACATGTGAGGCCGGCTATAAACCAGATGACTTTCCCAATGATTCCGAAGTAGGAACCGGTATGGATGTCATAATTGGCGTTGGAATATTTCTCGGCAGTATTGAGATTGTGATGAGGTTTATTGGCGAGTAGTTTTCCGGAGTATTTGTCGAATGTCAGAATGTTTCTTTCACTGTATCTTCCATCCATCCCATAAACCGTTACCGGAAGATTCTTCAGTTCTTTTCCTTTTTTATTCTTTCCGTTCAAAGTCATTCTGAAGCTGGATGATTTCGCGTACAGCTTTTGAGTTTGTACCGCAGCGAGATCAAAAACAGCTTCATTCTTAGCCATCAGAGAGTCCGGGGATTTTCTTTCTTTTTCCTTTGGCAGTTCCCATGAACCTGATAATGCAAAAGTAAAAGTGTTTTTTACATAGGGATAAGCAAAATAAAGTCCGGTAACACTTAAAAGCAATGCAATAAATGATGCATAGAATCCAAGAACATTATGAAGATCATAATTTTTACGCTTCCAGTTTTTTACATTTTCCCAGTTGAACCAAAAACGTCCTTTTCTTGCATTTTTGTTTTTTGGCCACCATAAAATGATTCCTGTAATCAGCATAATGACGAAAATAACAGTTGGGATTCCTACAGTATACGGTCCCCATTCTGAATTAAGCAGAAGTCCCCAGTGGATATATTTGAGAATATTGAACACATCATACTTTTCATCATAAACTGCCAGAATTTGCCCGGTGTACTGATTCACATAGACTAGTTTGTTGATGTGTACCTGCTGAAAATAATTCCATCCCTTTTTGCTTTTGTCATAGTATTCAAACTGATAGGATTTTGTTTTGTCTAAAGGAATTTCTACAGCACTTACGGGATATTTTTCATTAAGTTCCAGCGTTACTTTTTCACGAAGCAGATTAATAGACAATGGCTTTTTTCCGATATCCTCCTTTTTCAGATAAATGGCTTCTTTGCGTAAGCTATTCTGTACTTCATCCTTAAAAACATATAAAGTCCCTGAAAGAGAGACTATAAATACAATGATTCCAACAGATAAACCCAGCCACAAATGCAGCTTTGCAGACCATTTTTTTGCGGGAGACACTTTCTTTTTATGGTGATGCTTTTTTCTCATAGCAAAAAGTTAACCCCATGAGGGGCTAACCTTTGATTTTTTAAAATTTATATCCTATTGATACTCTCCAGTTACGAGGAGCATTGTAGATCCATGCATATTCTCCTCCATCTCCTCTATATCCGCTGTAAAGCTTCCTGTTAAGAACATTGTTCAACATAAAGTTAACATCGAATTTTTTAGCAACATAAGAAACGCCGAAGTTGGTATCAAAATAATCAGGAAGGCTCTGATCTTTTGTGGCACTTACCCCATACCAGGATTGTCTTCCTCCCTGATATTGATATCCTGCAGAAATACCAAAACCATTTAAAATACCATTCTGGAATCTATAGTTGATCCAGGTATTCTGAACATTTTTTGCATTTCCGGGAGATTGAACTCCAATTCTTGCAGGATCTGTGTCTTTGATGGTTTTTGCATCAGTGTAGGCATAGTTTACAATGATGTTCAATCCTTTGATGATTTCTCCTTTGATATCGGTTTCAAAACCTCTTGCTCTTTGCTCGCCTGTAGCAACTTGAAAAGCAACCCCATTGTTTTCGTTTGCATTTCCTGCTACAAGAATATTTTGTCTTCTGATTTCGTATACTGCGAAGGTAGAGTTCCATTTTCCACCGAACCAGTCTTTTTTCAATCCAAATTCAATATTCTGTCCTCTGAAAGGATCGGTAATCAATGTTTGATTGATTCCTGTTCCCGATTGAGGTACAAAAGTTTTGTCATAAATACCATATGCTGAGAAGTTTTCATTAATAGAATAACTAATTCCCACTCTTGGTGTAAATTCTCCTGCTTCATCCGGGACGATAGGAGTACCAGGACTTAGATTAGGATATGCAGAATAGGTTTTACCACTTGTGTATCTTCCTGCTAATGTTAATCTTAACTTATTATTAAACATTTCAATCTGGTCCTGAGCATAATAAGAAGTATATTTTACGCCCTGATCGTTATAAAACGGAGCAGAAGTGTTTAATGTATAAAAATCAGAAGAAGGAAGTTGAGAAGGATCTACTCCATAATTTACATTATAAATATTAACAGGGAATGGTCCTCCGGCAAAAGAAGAGAAGTCTGCATTATACTTTCGGTCTCCATAATCGAATCCGGCAATAATTTTATGTACAATGTTTCCTGTATTAAGCTTTCCTCTTACATAGGTCTGGAAAATGTGATTTTTTCCTTTTGCCTGCCAGTTGCTTAACGTTCTGTTTAAAACATCCTTGTTGTTCGGGTCAAAAGTTCCCCACCATGATCCTCCGTCATAATTCAGGTCCATATAAGCATATTGTGTGCTCCAAACCCAATCTTTGAAAAGTTTTTGGTCTAAACTTAAAAATAAACTCTGATCTTTTACTTCAGTTTTCTTGAAGTTCGGATCATTAAAGTTGGTATGTACATTCAGTGAAGCATATCCGTCATTTGACATCAGATAAGCTCCCGGCTGGTTGAATTTTAAATACTGATAATTGTATTGTGCTGTAAATGTAGTCGTCTTTGTAGGTCTGAAAGTAACAGACGGTGCGACAATGATTTTGCTTGTTTTATCATTTTCTACCCATGAATTATTGGAACTTCCCATTAAGTTAAGACGGTAATCTAACACTCCATCTTTCACAAGAACTCCGTCAAGGTCTACCTCTCCTCTGAAAAGGTTATAGCTTCCTGTGGTGAAACGTACACTGTTGGCAAATTTCCCTGTTGGCTTTTTAGTGACCACATTATAAAACCCGGCAGGATCTCCCATAGAACCCATAAATCCGGCAGGACCTTTTACGAACTCTATTCTGTCTATGATAGACGCATCAGGATTGATAGGTCCCCAAGTAGAAGAAACATTCATTCCGTTCATGAAAGTGGCAATACTGGCTCCTCTCATGAAAACATTGGAATATACATTATCCCAGTGTTCTACTTTTCTTGCTCCACTTACGTTGCGGACAATTCCTTCAGACATATTTAGTGTCATGTGATCAGCAAGGACCTGCGAACTTACAGACTGCACGTTTTGTGGCAGCTCTAGAATAGGAGTCTGAATTCTCAGTGAACCTGAAACCTCATTCAGCTTGTACTTCTGATAATATCTTCCGTTAACAATTACTTCTTCAATATCATTGGATTTGATGGTGTCTTTTTTTTGCGCAGAAACCAGCATTGTTCCCAGTGCGGAAGCACAGATCAGTACATTTTTCATGAAACTCAAATTTTCTGCAAATATATTATTTTTAACTGTTCTAAATAAATAATAATATTGATATTTATCATAAAATTATTATATACTGAATAACAAAAAACCGCTATGGCCAATGCCAGAGCGGTTTTTAGATGATATTATTAAATTTTTCTTACGCTGGAATTTCTCCTTTATATAAGAAAGAAATAATTTCTTTGTTTAATTTATCGATCATTTCACTGAATAAGTGGAAAGATTCCTGCTTATAGATTACCAGTGGATCTTTCTGCTCGTAAACAGCTCCCTGTGATGATCTTCTCAAGTCGTCCATTTCACGAAGGTGAAGCTTCCAGTTTTCATCGATAATCGATAAAGTGATATTCTTTTCAAAATCATTCACTAAACTTTCACACTGAGTATCATATGCTTCTTTAAGATCAGCTACAATAGTCATTGTTTTGTGTCCGTCTGTGAAAGGAACCTGGATCATTTTGAACATTGAACCCTGATTTTGGTACACATTCTCAATGATAGGGAATGATTTTTCTTTCAACAGATTCAGCTTCATTCTATAATCCTCCTGAGCGGCTTTGAATAAAATATTGGTCAGATCCTGAACATTCTTATTATTAAAATCACTTTGGGAAACCGGAGATTCCATCGTAAATGTTTTAATGATTTCATATTCAAAATCTTTATAATTTCCTGAAGCTTTCCCTTTCGCAACGATAGAATTAGCTACATCAAAAATCATATTGGTGATGTCATACTTCAAGTGGTCTCCGAAAAGAGCATTCTTTCTTCTCTTGTAGATTACGTCACGCTGTTTGTTCATAACGTCATCGTACTCAAGAAGTCTTTTTCTTGTTCCGAAGTTATTTTCTTCCACTTTCTTCTGAGCTCTTTCAATAGACTTACTGATCATAGAGTGCTGAATTACTTCACCCTCTTTGTGACCCATTCTGTCCATCATTTTAGCAATTCTTTCAGAACCGAACAAACGCATTAAGTTATCTTCAAGAGACACATAGAACTGAGAACTTCCCGGATCTCCCTGACGTCCCGCTCTACCTCTCAACTGTCTGTCAACACGTCTTGAATCGTGTCTTTCCGTACCGATGATCGCTAAACCTCCTGCATCTTTTACTTCCTTGGAAAGCTTGATATCCGTACCACGACCTGCCATGTTGGTTGCAATGGTTACAACTCCCGGCTGTCCTGCTCCAGCTACAATTTCCGCTTCTTTTTTGTGAAGCTTCGCGTTCAATACCTGGTGTGGGATCTTTCTTAATTGAAGTGCTTTTGATAGTAATTGAGAAATTTCAACAGAAGTAGTACCTACCAATACCGGTCTTTTCTGTGCTGTTAATTTTTCAATTTCTTCGATGACAGCATTATATTTTTCTCTATTCGTTTTGAAAACCAGGTCTTGTTTGTCATGTCTTAAAATAGGACGGTTGGTAGGAATTACCACAACGTCTAATTTGTAGATTTCCCAAAGCTCTCCAGCTTCGGTTTCAGCAGTACCTGTCATCCCCGCAAGCTTGTTGTACATACGGAAATAGTTCTGAAGCGTGATGGTTGCAAAAGTTTGAGTAGCTGCCTCAATTTTTACATTCTCTTTCGCTTCAATTGCCTGGTGAAGACCGTCTGAATAACGACGTCCCTCCATAATACGTCCTGTCTGCTCATCAACGATTTTTACTTCACCATCAATCACCACATACTCATCATCTTTTTCAAATAACGTGTAAGCTTTCAATAGCTGGCTCATGGTGTGAACACGCTCAGATTTTTCAGCAAATTCAGCGAAAAGTTTTTCTTTAGCTTCGAACTCTTCTTCTTTGGAAAGATTTTTAGCTTCTACTTCAGCAATCTCGGTCCCGATATCCGGAAGTACGAAGAAGTTAGGATCAGAGTTTCCTTGAGACATGTATTCAACACCTTTGTCTGTAAGGTCAACCTGATTGTTTTTCTCCTCGATTACGAAGTAAAGATCTTTATCTACAATCGGCATATCACGGTTGTTGTCCTGCATGTATTGCGCTTCAACTTTCTGAAGCAATGCTCTGTTTCCGCTTTCCGATAAAAATTTGATTAATTGTCTGTTTTTTGGAAGACCTCTGTATGCCTGAAGTAATTTGAATCCTCCTTCTTTTGTATTTCCTGCAGCGATTAATTTCTTTGCTTCATTGAAAATAGCAGAAACGGTTTTCTTTTGTACTTCAACAATTCTGTCGATAGAAGGCTTAAGAACATCAAACTCCTGTCTGTCTCCCTGAGGAACCGGACCTGAAATGATCAATGGTGTTCTGGCGTCATCTACCAATACAGAGTCCACTTCATCCACGATAGCAAAGTTAAGTTCTCTTTGTACCAGTTCTGAAGGTGATGTCACCATGTTATCTCTCAGATAATCGAAACCGAATTCGTTATTCGTTCCATAGGTAATATCCGAGTTGTATGCTTTTCTTCTTCCATCAGAGTTCGGCTGGTGGTTATCGATACAATCGATAGACATGCCGTGGAACTGATAAAGAGGACCCATCCAAGCCGAGTCTCTTTTTGCAAGATAATCGTTCACGGTTACAACGTGTACTCCTCTTTCTGGAAGTGAATTTAAATAAATAGGTAATGTTCCTACCAAAGTTTTACCTTCACCGGTTGCCATTTCGGCAATTTTACCACTGTGAAGAATAATCCCTCCGATAAACTGAACATCATAGTGGACCATATCCCAAACTACAGGAGTTCCGGCAGCGTCCCATGAGTTTTTCCAAACAGCTGTGTCTCCCTCAATGCTGACGAAATCTTTCCCTGCAGCAGCCAGTTCTCTGTCCCAGTCACTAGCCGTTACACGGATTTCTCCATTCTGAGCCCATCTTCTTGCCGTTTCTTTAATCAATGCAAAAGCTTCGGGAAGAATCTGAACCAGAACTTTTTCTTCAATTTCGTAAGATTCTTTCTTTAAAGACTCAATTTTTGAGAAAAGAGCTTCTTTCTCATCAACGTTGGTTGAATTTTTTATCTGCTCTTTTATCTGTTCTATTTGAGCGGTGATCTTGCTGGTTGCAGATTTTATATTCTCTTTAAACTCAGCCGTCTTTTGTCTCAACCCGTCATCCGACAATTGTTGGATGTTAGGTTCTACTGCTCTGATTTTTGTTACAACTTTTTTTACTTCTTTTAGGTCCTGCGCTTTTTTGTCTCCCAAAAACCCTTTAAGAACTTTGTTTAAAAAACTCATAAATTTTTTGCTTTATGCTTAATGCAAAATGCTTTAAGCGTTTTAAATAACACTTATCGTGTAAATTATATATAAAAAGGGCAAAAAAGCTCTAAGCACGCAGCCTAAAGCTTATCGCTTTATTAATATTCGTCCTCGTTCCAAAGGAAATCCTCGTCAGTAGGATAGTCACTCCATACTTCTTCGATAGATTCATAAATTTCTCCTTCGTCCTCAATGGCCTGAAGGTTTTCTACTACTTCCATTGGTGCACCAGTTCTGATTGCGTAGTCAATAAGCTCTGCTTTTGTCATTGGCCAAGGTGCGTCACTTAGATATGAAGCTAATTCTAATGTCCAGTACATAATTTTCTAATTTTTTGCAAAAGTATAAAAATAGGTTGTATAATAAACTTTTTTATACTTGATTTTCAATTCTTTTTATAATTTTTTCTTATAAATGGCTGTCACAAACTAACTGGCAGCTATGTCAGCCATTTACTTATTGTCGTTTTCTCAAAAACCATTCCACAAATTTTTTTATGCCATTTTGGAAGTCTGTGGCCGGATTATACCCTATTAAATCCCTTGCTTTTGTAATATCGGCATTCGTTTTTGTGACATCTCCCGGCTGCATTGGCAGAATTTTTTTGATGGCAGATTTTCCCAATGCCTTTTCAATAGTAGCCACCATTTCAGACAAAGTGATTACCTGGTTTTCACCCAGATTCACAATTTCATAAATTCCTGAATTGTTTTCCAGATAAAGAATAGATTTAGTAATTCCGTCAATGATATCATCTACATAAGTATAGTCTCTGGCCGTATTTCCGTCACCATAGAAAGGGATTTCCTGATTTTCCGAAATAAGCTTTGTAAACTTGTGTATGGCAAGGTCAGGTCTCTGTCTTGGTCCATATACTGTAAAAAACCTGAGCTGGATCATATCTATATGGTATAGATTATGGTAAACATGTCCTATAATTTCTCCGCTTTTCTTGGTAGCAGCATACGGAGAGATAGGATTGTCTACATTATCTGTTTCCGTAAAGGGAATTTTTTCATTGTTCCCGTAAACACTTGATGAAGACGCACAGATGAATTTTTTAATATGGAAATCCTTACACAGTTCCCAAAGATTCATAGTACCCCGTACATTCACTTCTTCGTACTCCAGAGGACGTTCAATAGAAGGGCGAACACCGGCAAGTGCAGCAAGATGGATCACCATGTCAATATGATGATTCTTAAAGATGTTTTCAAGACCTTTTAGGTCCCTGATATCCAGCCAATAGAGGGAATATTGGTCAGAATGGGTGAGGGAAACCAAACGCGGAATATCCGTCTCTTTATCCGAGAACTCAAAATCCGAATTTTTACCGATTGACTCTAAAGTATTTTTAATTTTTACCTGATAGTCATAGAAATTATCAAAATTGTCAATGTTTATGACAGAATGTCCATTTTTTAATAATTTCTCTATTAGATGGGAACCAATAAAGCCGCTTCCTCCGGTTACAAGATAATTCATTTGTTGATTTTAATAGACAAATTTATTAATAAAACTTGAATGACGTTTTTATACTTTTGTCTGAAAATATAAATCAATGATAAATCTTCAAAAGTTATTTGTACTTCCCAAGGAAGAAGATGAAGAATTTACATTTGGCGAGATAGAGGAAGGTATTTATTTCCGCGGTCATAATCTCTGGCTTCTGGTAATTTCCATGGGTATTGCCTGTATTGGGTTAAATGTTAATAGCCCGGCTGCGGTAATTGGTGCAATGCTTATTTCTCCATTGATGGGACCTGTTGTTGGAATTGCATTTGGGTTTTCTATAGGAAACAGGAGGCTTATAAAGCTTGGTGTTTATAACTGGCTTCTGATGATTGTCGTGGCCATTTGTTCTTCTACATTATATTTTCTGGTTTCTCCTTTTCATTCAGAAACTTCACAGCTTGAAAGCTTTAAAACGGCAACGATTTTTGACTGTTTTTTAGCCCTGCTTGGAGGACTTGCATGGTTTCTGGGTATCGTAAGGAAAGAAGCAATCAAAGTTATCGCGGGGGTGGCAGTTTCTACAGCATGTATACCTCCTTTGTGCACAGCAGGATTTGGTATTGCTAATGGAAACTGGGAATATTTTTGGGGAGGCTTTTATTTTTATCTTATCAATTGTTTTTTTATAGCGGTGGGAACCTGGGTATTAAGTCTCGTGTTAGGATATCAGAAGTATTACAGAGAAAAAAACAGCAATAATCGTAAAGTTTCTGTATGGATCAGCTTACTTTCCGTTATTATTTTGATTCCGAGTATACTGCTTACCAAAAAGAAATGGGAGAATGAAACATTGAAAGAGAGGTCGGAAAAATATATCAGAATTATTAAGGAAAGCCATCCTGAGCTGGCTATTATTAATCATGAGTCATTTAAAGAAAAAACACAGAATTTTTTAAAGATCACCCTTTTGAACGACAGTGTTACCATCAGTAAAAAAAGACTGGATGAACATAATGAATTAGTGAAGGATATTCATCTGATATGGCAGTATTCGCCTCAGTCAAAAAATATAAATAATCCGGAATTGCAAAAACTTCAAAGCCAGATAAATGCTCTAAAAAAGGAGCTGGATGAGATTAAATTGCAAAAAAAGATCAAATAAAATTTCTATATTTACTTATACTTAAAAACATCATTATGCAGTTTCAAGGGCAAATTTTAAAGATGACAAGCTACGATGCTAAGCCAATCCAATACTATCTCAATCTTTCCGGGGATCTGATCCACATGAATGAGCTGTTTGGAAAGGACTTAAGCATAAAACATACAGGATTCCAATGTGTAAATTGTGGTGAAAATAAACCAATTTACAGAATGGGATTCTGCAAAAACTGTTTTTTTGAAAGCCCTTATGCAAGCGATACCATTATCCGCCCGGAACTTTCTACAGCACATTTAGATATTGCAGAACGCGATCTTGAGATCGAAAAACAAATTCAGCTGCAGCCACACACTGTTTATCTGGCATATACAGGAGATGTAAAAGTAGGCGTAACCAGAAATACACAGATTCCTACAAGATGGATTGATCAGGGTGCAACTTTTGCATTACCCATCGCAAGAACAGAGAACCGCTACGAAGCAGGAATGATAGAAGTAGCTTTAAAAGAACATCTGGCAGATAAGACCAATTGGAGAAAGATGCTGCAGGATGATTTTGAAGGAGAAGTAGACCTTGCCGATTTCCGACAAAAGATAAAAGAATATTTTCCTGACGATTTCCAGAAATTTTACAGCGATGGTGAAGAGCTGTGGATGTTTGATTATCCTTTTGAAAAACCGGAAAAAGTTTCTTCATTTACTTTGGATAAAAAACCTGAATTTACAGGAAGGCTTACCGGAATTAAAGGACAATATCTGGGATTTGAAGGTGGGAACTTTATCAATGTAAGAGGACATGAGGGATATGTGATCGAGCTCGAAATAAAAGACAGATTGATATAATTAAGAAAGAACAAATCACAAAATATGAAAAAATGGGTTAAAAGGCTTTTGATAACTTTCGGAATTCTGGCAGTAATTCTTCTCGCCGCGAATTTCGGATTAAATATATGGCTCAAAACCCAGCTTCCGGAGTATATAAAAAAGAATACTGCTTATAAAGTTTCCTATAAAACCCTTGATGTCGATCTGGGAACCGGAAATATCTTCGCAGTCGGGATTACCATCAACAGTAAAAATCCGCAAAATACAGACGTTATTGGTTTGCAGGGAACTATTGATACCTTGAAAATAAGCCGTTTCGGAATTTATGATGCTGTTTTTAATAAAAGAATCAGCTCGTCAGATTTGTTGCTGGCAAAACCTGTTTTAAATGTCATTCTTGCCAAACCTGTTGACCGCAAAACCGGAAAGAAAAGAAATCCGGTTTTATTTGAAAATATCAGGATTAATAAGGGTAAAATTGCTGTTTTCAGACACACCAAACAGAAATTTCTATCGGTACAGCAATTGGATCTGTATGTAGAAAATTTACAGATGACGGAAGAATCTGTAGAAAATAAACTACCCGTTGTTTTTGACAAATACAGCATTAAAGGACAAAAATTCTTTCTTCGTCCAGATGAAACATATGCGGTTACGATCAGCCGTATCAATACAAGTAACGGGCAGATGGCTGTTGAGAATTTCAGACTGACTCCGCTGCTCTCTTTGGCTCAGTTTAAAAAGTTTTATCCTAAAAAGGCTCAATTATTTGAATTTGCAGTTCCCAAAATGGATTTTACAGATGTCATTTTAAACAAAAATAAAGTTTCACTTACGAATGCAGAATTCCGAAACCCTGTTCTGACAGTCTATAATACAGGAGTAAAGACTAAGAAAGCTGAAAAAAAATCAAATTTTGAAGTTGATTTAAAAAATATAAAGCTGAATAATGCCATAGTAAAGATCACAAAGCCGGATGGAAATAATCTTCTGTCAGTAGGGAATCTTAGTGTAAATATCAATCAGTTGATGTTTAATAAAGAAACTTCTGAACAAATCATTCCGATAGGTTACAAAGATTTTACCATTGCCGGAAGGAATATTGAATACTCCAATGCTCAGGATATTACAATACGTAGTCTTGCAATGAAGCCTGCAAACGGCGAAATATGGGACGTCGTACTGAAACCAGGGCATCCTGCAGAGAGAAAAGCAGCAGTAGTGTTAAAAACAGATCATATTGCTTTTAATATCAATAAACTGGAATTCGTTGATAAAAAACTGAATGTTGATCTTAAAGATCTTCTTGTAGAAAATGTAAACGGAACCTTTAAAGCAGGTGAAAAACCAGCCAATAAATCTCCTGAACCTGGTATTATTAAATCACTTATTATAAGAAAAACATCTTTAAAAAACTCAAACATTACTTATGATAAAGGAAAACAGCCTTTGACTTTCCACGATCTTAATGCAACGGTAAATAATATTGAATTATCACCTAAACCCAATCAGCCGGGAATGTCCTTCAAAGTGAAAGATTATTATATCACCACCAGAAACCTCGCTTATAAAACTCAGTTTTACAACATGAGCCTTGGGCTTCTTAAGTTGAATAAAAATAGGGTGCAGATTAACAATTTTGCCATGAAACCTCTCGTTTCAAGAGCGCAGTTTATCAAAATGATACCTGTTGAGAGAGATCTCTATGATATAAAAGCCGGACAAATTACCGCAGAAGGAGAATGGGATCTGTTTTCTCATAATAAAATGATAAACGTATCACAGGTAGGCATTGAGTCTGCAAATGCCAATATTTTCAGAAGTAAAATCCCTAAAGACGATCCAAAAATAAAAGCATTATATTCTAAAATGCTGCGCTCCATTAAGATTCCGATGACCATTCATAATCTGGATCTGAAAAACTCTGTACTGGTCTACGAAGAAGATACTCCTGAAAGTATGGGACCGGGAAAACTGACCTTCAGCAACTTTAATATGAACGTTAAAAACCTGAATTCAGCTAAAATTAAAGGAAAGCCAACAAAAGTGGATATCAACATCAATTGTTCTTTCATGAATCTGTCACCACTTTCTGTCAACTGGAACTTTGACGTTGCAGATCATAATGATAGATTTGCAATTTCCGGAAAAACAACCGGTCTTCCGGCAAATGGAATCAATCCTTTTATCAGGCCTTATCTTCATGTGACAGCTACTGCAGGAACTATTCAGGAAATGCTTTTTAATTTCAAAGGAAACCCTGCGGGATTGCACGGAACCTTTAATCTTAAACATAAAGACTTAAAAATTGCCGTATTAAATAAGAATAATCATGAGAAAAAAGGTTTTCTGACTGCTGTTGCCAATGTTTTTCTGAGATCGGATTCAGGACGCTTTCCGGAAGCCGTTACTGTAGAAAATGTGGAACGTGATCCCACAAAGTCTTTCTTTAATCTCTTCTGGAGAGGAATAGAGCAGGGATTGAAGAAAACCCTGATTGGTAAAAATGTTGAAAAAACAGAAAAGAAAGTCAAAGAAGCAGTTTCTTCTGTAAAGGACATGAAACAATCGGTAAAAGAAATAAAACAGGAATTAAAAAATAAAAAAGAAACTCCCAGTGCGGAAAGAGAGAAAAAAGAAAAGAAAGGCTTCCTGAATAATGTGTTCAGAAAAAAAGGAAAAACTGAAGAATAATTCTTTAAACCATTAAGACAGATCCGTTGGCTGCCAGTCATTGCTACTGTACAGTATTTTAATTGAAAACAACCTTAATGGTTTAAAAAATTAATATAAGATTGAGTTGTTAAAAATTGAATTCATCACTTTCCTGAATAGGGATATCTCTTAAAAACTTATCAAATTCTTCACCTGGATAATTGCTGTCTGCACCATAAGAATCTATAATCATCCCACGATTTCCTGCATTGTCCTTCACTACATAAAGTACGGCGTTATCATCAGGATTGCTGTCTCCCTCGAAGCGATAAGTTTTTAAAATAACAAGTTCAGAGGGTTGATACACTTTCTCAGAATTTTCAAACTTCATTTCACATTTTTCGTTCATTCTGAACTCCCTGTGTATTCCTCGTTCAGAAAGCGTTTTCATCACTTGGCTCAAGGTTGTCATTCTGTCAATGTTTTCTGGATTTTCCATAATAATATTTTTATTTTTAAGTGCAATAATTAAACCATTGCCATCTTTAAATATAAGAAAAATAGCAGATTGTAATTTTCCTAAAAATAAAGTTGAATGTTAACAAAATTTATAATTTAAAAAAATAAAATGGGTATACTTTTTGCAATGGTATCAATAATAAATCAGAGAAAATATGAAAAAAGAAGTTGGAGTTTTACTGGCAGGAGGAGTTGGTCTTTTGGCAGTATTGAGTTTAATAAGCATTAAAAAAATTTTGACTAAAAAAGATAAAAAATATAGTGATTCCTATTCGGATTATCACAGACACTTTGATGAAAAAAATAATGATGATGAAACTCATGGAGTAGAATTATTCGCGCTGAAGTAGTAAAAAAATATATTTAATTATGTTTAAATCCAACGCTTTTGAAAGTGTTGGATTTTTTTGTGGAAAACTTTAATGTTAAAACTCATTATTTTATAAAAATTCCATTCTAATTTTACACCGGAATGCAAAACGAAAATTTCATAAAAGGTCAGGGAGCTCAGCGAAACGTTGTCAATCGTTTCGAAAGGTATACCTATGAACCAGAAGATGAGGATTTCGAAACCGTAAAGACTTCTTTTACGGAAGTATTTCCCAAAACCATTGTCAATCAGGTCAAAAGTGAAGACCTTCCAATGGAATATTCGATGAACCCCTATCAGGGGTGCGAACATGGCTGTTCTTACTGCTTTGCAAGACCAACCCACGAATACTGGGGTTATAGTGCCGGAATTGATTTTGAAAGAAAAATCATGGTAAAGAAAAATGCCCCTGAGTTACTGGAGAAGTTTTTTCAGAAAAGAGGATACAAAGCTGCCCCGATTCTATTGTCAGGAAATACCGACTGCTATCAGCCGGCGGAAAGACAATTTGAAATTACCAGAAAATTACTGCAGGTATGTCTTGATTACAGACATCCTGTCAATATTCTGACAAAAAATGCCCTGGTATTAAGAGATCTTGATATTTTAAAACCTATGGCAGAACAAAATCTGGTGTCAGTTTCTCTAAGCATTCCAACCATCAACGAAGAATTGAGACGAAAGATGGAGCCGAGAACGAGTTCTGCAAAAAATAAATTAAAAGCAGTCGAAATCCTTTCCCAAAACAATATTCCCGTACATGTTATGGTAGCGCCCATTATCCCGGGACTCAATAGTGATGAACCTTTAAATATATTGAAAGCCATTTCGGATGCCGGTGCTTTAGGTTTCGGATATACTTTGGTACGCTTAAATGATACCGTAGAACCTGTTTTTGTTAACTGGATTGAAGCCCATTTTCCGGACAGGGCACAAAAAGTTTTAAATCTCATCAGGTCTATGCGGGGCGGAAAACTTGGAGATAAAAGATATTTTGAAAGACAAAAAGGAGAGGGAAATATTGCAGAAATGATTCATACCACCTTTAAGATCGGCAGAAAGAAGTTTTTTGAAGGCAAAGAATTTCCAACGCTTTCAACATCCAACTTCACGGGAACCCGCGACCAGCAGCTTAGATTGTTTGATTAAGCTTATCTTATATATAGTATAATCTTGTTGCCATTTCTTCAAACCCGCCCACTCTCCAACCCTCCAACACTCGAACTTTACTAGGAGCTATTTCCTGCTATCCATTCATACTCCTCGCGCCCTCGCACTCCAACGCTGTCACCCTGATCGAAGCCGAAGGGCTTCACACCAAAAACCCACCCACCCTCTGACGCAAGCTGCGGGGTAACCATTGCTATCAGGGCTAGGGTAGGAGTCGTTAATGATGAATGATGAGGTTCGGGTTATTGTGTTTCGAGGTTCGGATCTCCAGGTAGAAAAGGAACATTGGTCTTGAATTTTCATATTGCAGATTTCTATGGAAACATATTATTGAGTATCAATCCCTATTCCCATTGTATCATTCCGCAGGAATCCAAGCTTCTTTACAAGAGCCTTAAAGGAAGTAAAATGACAGTATAACGTCTAAGATTTTTTTAACAGTTAGTATTAGCCATGTCATGCTGAGCAGAGTCGAAGCATTGTAATTAATTACGGGTATAGGAGTTAAATCTTATTGCTATATTAAATATACTCTTTAGTCTTAATCGAAGGAAGCTCGTTCTTTATATGGTAATCTCTCTATTATATAATATATACCCTATTTAATCATAGTCACCCCAAACCCCGCATCCCGCACCCCGAATCATACCTCTCCCCTCAAACCCTCAAACACTCAAACACTCCCACACTCTCACCCCGATTCTCCAAACAAATGTTTAAAATTTTTCACCCTGCTACCCAGTCCTTTAGGAACAAATATCATCGTAATGTAAAATTTATGTTAAATAAACTTGTTTTGCGTTGTAGGAAGTTCCTATCTTTGCCCCACTGAAAACGAGAGTAGAACAGTAGCGCAAAAGCGCCTTTAGATAGGCAGAGACGATATTACTTCAAAAAAGAAACAGACGAAAAAAAACTTTAAAACTTTTTGTAAAAAAAGTTGTCAGTTTAAAAAGAGTTTGTATCTTTGCAGTCCCAATTAGAG